>NZ_JBDOPO010000110.1:0-12418 GCF_039830215.1 Rubritalea sp.
GTTTAGAAGTCTCTAAGTCTAGGAGAATCGCTCTGAGGCACACAATGAATTCCACACATTTGTAGTGATTTGAACGGTATATTGATGAGTTGGAAGCTAGATGATTTGTCTTAGTGAGTCTGCCTGACATTGCTCGCAAATTCATTATGAGACAGACAATTTCTAAGAGAAGAATTTAAAAATCGGCTGCATCGTCACAAACTGCTCATTTCATAATACATTAGAACTCCTATTCACTCTCAACTTCCCAAGTTCTGCGGTTTTGCGGTTTTGCGGTCACCCACACGGAGTTACAGCTCTGGTTTTATAGTCTTGGTAGCAAGAAGCTTACACTGATGTATTTTTCACCAAAGTGGCATGCGGTTTACGTACTGCTGTGGTTGAGTATTATCTATGTTTGCCTCTACTTGACCATCTGGCTGATCACTTCTTTGCCCAGGAATCTCTGAGTCCGACGGTGCGGTTAAAGACCGCTTTCTGGCCGGGGAGGTGCTGTTCACTGTCGGCACAGAAGTAACCAACGCGCTCGAACTGGAAAGTGGCCCCTGCGGAGGCTGTTCCGAGGCTCGGCTCGAGCTTGGCAGTGGTTTTAACTTCGAGGCTATCAGGGTTCAAGCATTCCATGTAGCCACCTTCAACCCCATCAGGGTTTTCCTCAGTGAACAAGCGATCGTAGAGGCGCACCTCGGCATCGATAGCATGTGCGGCGCTGACCCAATGGATCGCAGCCTTACACTTCACTCCTTCTGGTGGGCTCTGACCGACTGTGCCTGGAATGAAATTCACATGGACTTGGGTCACATTGCCGTCGGCGTCATTTTCATGGCTGACGTACTGGATGATATAACCACCGCGCAGACGCACCGCACGGCCAGGTCCTAGGCGGAAATACTTCTTCGGTGGGTCTTCCATGAAGTCATCGCGCTCAATGTACACCTCTTTACCCAAAGGCACGAGACGGGTGCCGGCTTCAGCATCTTCCGGGTTGTTCTTACATTCCATTTCTTCCACAGAATCACCATCCCAGTTGTCGATCACGATTTTAAGCGGATCGATGACAGCCATGCGGCGCTCTGCTATTTTGTTGAGGTGGGCACGGAGTTCGAATTCTAACAATGCCACATCAGTGATGGCGTTGAACTTAGTGACACCCACTTTCTGGATGAATGATTTGATCGCTTCAGGTGTGTAGCCACGGCGACGCATTCCTGAGAGAGTTGGTAGGCGTGGATCGTCCCAGCCGTCGACAACTTCCTCCTCCACCAGCTGAAGAAGCTTTCGCTTACTCATGATGGTGTAAGTTAGATTGAGGCGTGAAAATTCGATCTGGCGCGGAGTTGCCGGCGTCGGGCAATTCTCCACTACCCATTCGTAGAGCGGGCGATGGTCCTCAAATTCTAGTGAGCAAAGTGAATGAGTGACCTTCTCTTTGGCATCCTCTAGCGGGTGTGCGAAATCGTACATTGGGTAGATTTTCCAAGCATCGCCAGTTTTGTGGTGGTCACTATTGAGCACACGATAAATGGCTGGGTCGCGCATGTTCATGTTGCGCGCAGCCATATCGATTTTAGCACGCAGCACAGCACCACCAGCCTCAAACTCGCCGGCTTTCATCTGCTCAAAGCGCGTCAAATTCTCTTCAACACTTGAGTCACGGTAAGGAGAATTCGTACCAGGAGTCTTCACATTTCCACGGCCAGCACGCATTTCCTCCACATTTTGAAGATCCACGTAGGCTTTGCCTTCTTTAATAAGGTGCATTGCGCAATCGTAGAAGTAAGTGAAATAGTCTGATGCAAAATAGAGGTTCTGCCCCCAGTCAAAACCTAACCAAGCCACGTCCTTTTTGATCGCGTCGACATAGGCTGTGTCTTCCTTCACTGGGTTGGTGTCATCAAAGCGGAGGTGACAGACTGCTCCCGATCCTGCGTTTTCCTCAGCAATTCCAAAGTTGATACAGATCGCTTTGGCGTGGCCTATGTGTAGGTAGCCGTTAGGTTCTGGTGGGAAACGGGTGATCGTAGTCTGGTGCTTACAGTTGGTTAAATCTTCTGCGATAATCTCGCGGATAAAGTCTTTTTTGTCTTCAGAGTTGCTCATGTTTTTGACAGGAAAATTGTTACACGTTTCATGCTGTAATTCTCCCCAGCATGCAACCCCTATCAGCTCAGATTCTTGAGTTGTTGTCTAGAGCATGGCTCATTGACTCAGATATGCCCAATCGTGCATCTTGCTAAATTTACCCCCATAACCGGTTTCAGGATAATTTTGTAACGTGAAGTAGATCAACTCGTCGAAGCCTAGTGCGCCACGAGGGGCCGCCACTCTCAACACCCAGGGGTTTCCTTCGATATAACTAGCAGCTGGCCCTGTTTTGTAATAGTAGTGTGGATACGCCATCATTCCAGTCTCAGGAATTTCACTAATGTAGTCCGGCACTAAGTCTGAAAAAGCTTCTGGCGGTCGTCCTTTTTTTCTTCGTAACTCAGCACAGCCAACACGAGAGGCTAGCTCCTCCCCGCTAGCTCTTTAAAGGCGTGCATCCGTAACCCTTTTCCGAGCATCAAACCAACAGAGGCAAAAAGCAGATAAAACCCGCACAGGCTCAACCAGGCAAGGATGGCCTTGCGCCAACTCTTCTTTAGCATTCCTAAAGGCAAAATAACTAAGCCCGCTCCCGCCACCAGCATCAGACAAATGAAAAGCAGCTTAAACCATAGGAAAATGCTCGAGCCTATGGGGGCGATCGCTAAAAAATCCATCAATACTAAAATAAATGGAGTCATCAGAGTCCAAGGCCACCATCTCCTAGTGAGAGGTGAACGAAACGCTAAGGCACATGTTTTAGATACTGGCATAAGAACTTAGAGAGTCTAGAATCTGACCATCGTACACGAACAATCCGTTCCTAACACGCTTTTTCTCACCTACTCCATGCCAGAATTCACCAGCTTTGACACCACAGCTTTCAACTACCAACAATGGGGAGATGAGCAATCGCCTTCCGCTATAGTCATCGGCATTCATGGATTTTGTGGCGCGGCATGTGATTTCACCGGCCTAGCAAATTTTCTATGCCAGCAGAACCCGCAGCTTGGCTTTGTAGCCTACAACCTTCGTGGCATGGGGCTAGATCCGGTAAAAAACAGGCGGGGCGACATAGAATCGCCAGACTACTGGGCGCGTGACCTTCTGCATTTCTGCGCCCACATCCGCACACTGTATCCTGCTGTCCCGCTTGTGTGGTGCGCTGAGTCACTCGGAGCATTGATTTCCTGTAACACTCTATCGACCATCCCGTCTGCGCGAGATTTTTGTGATGCTCTCATCCTCTACTCGCCAGTGGTCGCGATAGACCAACAGGTTGCGGCCTGGAAAATATCTCTCGCTCGTACGCTTGCGCGACTATTTCCAGAAAAACGTATTCAGCTCAGCCTCTTCACTGGCTCGCAATCCGTGCAAGTCACACAGGGAGCGACCGACCACACGGCTCAATCCAGCACGAACGCTTGGCACGTCTCAAGCTTCTCGATGCGCCTTCTCAATGCCATTGCTGGTTTGATAGAAGGCATGCCCCAAGCCGCGGCCTCACTCACTTGCCCAACACTGGTCATCAATGGTGGCCACGATTTCTTCACGCCTCCAAGTTTACTAGAGCACTGGCTGACTCATCTCCCCGCGTCTAGTGCTGTGGAGCACAGCCATTTCCCTGATTCTTACCATCTCATGCTCTATGATTCACATGCCGACGCCATCTTTTCTCGGACCGCTCATTGGCTCAGTCAGAGAATATAAATAACTTTCCTATTGCCTCATGCTCAGAATCTCGCAAGCATCCCGCACTTATGAAGCCACTTCACTTTCTTACCATCGCCGCAGCAGGAGCACTCAGCAGCTGTGGAAGCATGCACGATCCAATATACTACGGTAATGGTGAAGCTAAACCAACGAAAGTGAGCCAACTAAATGCACCTCCAGTGGCACAAGGTGACGCAGCTACTTCAGCACCCACAAACGTCACAATTGCGAATAAAAAGCCACAAGGACTCAAAAGAACGAGCCCATTCATGCAGCCAAACGTGTTCGACATCCCCAAGAATGACGACCTCAAGGAGACTGCTACGTCTACCCGTAGTAACGCCGGCAACTCTGGTCTCACAGTGCCAAACTAAGCATTAGCGGCTTATCACGAAGTTGAGGCTAGATCCTCGATAATGGCTGGGACGGCAATACGATTGGTAGTAACTGCCATTATGGTATTAGCTTGGGCGGTAGTAATTTGGCCAAGCTCTGTAGCCAAACCCGTAGCCTCTGAAATACGCGCCATTGCCATAGATTGCACGACCTCGCACATGCGACTTACGCCAAATACTACGGGCATCCCATTGATACGCCCCCTTGAAGAGGGGTTCCTTTTTTTAAAGCTTAGTCGAGCTTTCATCCTTAGCTAAGACACGCACCACATTTCCTTCGGCATCATACCATTCTTCCTCTTGCGCGTTAGCTATGCTTAGGAGCAAGCAGCTGATGAGTAAATAAAAGGCTTTCATTCCTTACCAAGTTACACCAAACCCTCTCCGAAACGAAACATTTTCATTAGTATGCGCCCACACAAGAAATTCGTCCCATTTCCCTTTGAGTACCACCAAGAAGTCGAGGTCACCATCGACTCCCTCTCCAACCTTGGAGTTGGCATAGCCAAAGTCGACATCCCAGCATCTCAAGACGAGGGTGAAACCGAGACGACCAAATGGGTCGTATTCGTCCCCTTTGCTCTCCCTGGCGAAAAAGTGATCGCGCGCATTTTCCGCAACGACAACAATTGCTCACAGGGCGACCTCATCAACATCGTCGAACCATCCCCTCACCGTATCGAGCCAAAGTGTTCGCTCTTTGGCGAGTGTGGTGGCTGCCAATACCAACACGTCGATTACCCGACTCAGGTCCAGTGGAAGACTCGCCAAGTGGGCGAACTCCTTCAGCACATGGCAGGTATCGACCACCCAGTGCTCCCGGCGATCGAGTCTCCACGCCAGTGGAACTACCGCTCGAAGCTCACACCACATTTTCAGAAGCCTAAGAATGGTAAAATCACCTCAATCGGTTTCCTGCGCAACGGCCAGCGCAACAACATCCTCGATGTGCCTCAGTGCCCGATCGCGATGGAAGAGATCAACGATGCTCTACCACTCCTGCGTAAACTAGCGCACCAGAATGCAAAGGAATACAAGAAGGGCGTGACCATGCTGATGCGTGCTACCGAAGGCAAAGTGGAAACAAACCACCGGGCCATCGCTACAGAACATGTTGGCAATCTCACATTCAACTTCCTCGCTGGCGACTTCTTCCAAAACAACCCATTCATCCTTCCGGCATTCACCAAGTATGCTGCGGTCCAAGCATCCAAGTGCGGTGCTAAATACCTTGTTGATGCATACTGCGGATCCGGGCTCTTTGCTGTATCTTTGGCATCTAGCTTCGAAAAAGTGGCCGGGGTGGAAGTTTCAGAAACTGCTGCGGACTGGGCGCGAGCCAACGCCCGCCAAAACAACATCACCAACGCAACGTTCAAGGCGGCAAGTGCAGAGGCTATCTTCGAAGACATCGACTTCCCTGCTGACGAAACAGCTGTCGTGATCGACCCTCCGCGTAAAGGTTGTGACGAGCTATTCCTCAACCAGCTCTTCGCTTTCGGTCCATCTCGCTGTGTTTACATTTCCTGTAATCCATCCACCCAGATGCGCGACCTCAAGTTTTTCATCGCAGCTGGTTACGTACTCGAAGAAGTGCAGCCATTCGACCTCTTCCCACAGACCCGCCACCTCGAGTGTGTTGTGGTTTTAAGAAAAGGATAAAAACGCTCATTCTGCTAAGTTGACGTCTCATCTAAAAAATTCTACCCTGATAGCATGTCTAGTTTGAGAGAAATTGCAGATTCAGCACTAAAGCTCAATTCTGAGCAACGTGCTAGCTTGGCCAGTTCTCTACTAGCGTCCTTGCCCAACTCTCTCGAATGTGAAGATGATGGTGTCATTGAAGCAATGATCCGAGACCGTGAGCTCGATGCCGCGCCTGAGAGTGGGCTTAGTCTCACTGACCTAAAAAATGCTATCAGCCGGTAGATGGCTCTTATTTTTCACCCTCGTATTCAACAAGATCTGACCGAAATCCTTGAATACTATGAGAGCGAGGCGGGGCCCCAATTAGCAGACCAATTCTACGCATCTTTTATCGGCTCCGCACAAAAAGCGCATCGTCTTCCAGAACACTACCACCCTATCAACTCAGTTCTAAGACGAGCGAATCTCAAAAACTGCCCATACCACTTTCTGTATAAAATCACTCCCTCTGGAATTAGAGTTTTAGTTCTTAAGCACGACAAGCGCTACCCAAGCTATGGACTGCGTCGCAAATAATCTCCTTTAAAACCTGGGAATTCAGTGTTCGCCCCCAACCTACTCATCACTCTCGGTTCCTTTCCATTACATAGATCCTATGAAAATCCTCTTCCTCTGCCTTGGAAACATCTGTCGCTCGCCTGCTGGCGAAAACATTTTTCGCGACGCCACCCGCAAAGCTGGTATCGCGGCTCAATTTGTCATCGACTCAGCTGGCACCGAAGCCTGGCATACTGGCAAGGGACCCGATTCGAGAATGACCCAGACACTCGTCTCTCGTGGTGTCGAAGTCACTGGCAAAGCCCGCCAAATCAAACCCGCTGACCTCGAGGAGTTTGATCTCATCCTCGCCATGGATGACGAGAATTACGCCAATGTCAAAAAGCTCGACCCAAATGGAACTTTCGCAGAGAAGATCCAAAAGTTCACCAGCTATTGCCAGCACCACAGCGAGACCGAAGTCCCCGATCCCTACTACGGCGGCCAAGATGGTTTCGAACTCGTCGCCGACCTGCTCGAAGATGGTTGCTCTCGCTTAATCGAGAAGTACTCAACATAAAGTCACCAGACTTTGTGCATAGACTTTCGACATTCTGACCATAGACGCTCGTACTCATAGAGCGTTTTCGTAGTCTCGACAGAAATCAGTCTAAAAAATGGGCTCTAAGTGAAGAATTCTTCTAATAAATTCAGCCCGTTATGCGTAAGGAAATCGAGTCTTCACACTTCTCGCTTGCGCTTAGCGCCAGCTATTTCATGATACTAACTGCAATGAAGAACGCATTTGCCATCTCACTCGCTCTCCTCACCACCAGCTCGGCACTTTTTGCTAATGAGGCAAATGACACAGCGCCCAAGAAACCTGAAGTCAAAAAAATTGGCGAGAGAACCTACCAACTCGGCAAAATCACCTTCGATAGTAGCAAAGGTGAAATCTCCTTCCCCGCCACATTGGAGCACAACGAGGTTCTCATTGAGTATCTTCTGACTGCTCCAGAAGGGAAAATCCACGAGACCCTCTTCATCACTGAAATTTCTCCTTTTAATCTTAACGTGGCAATGAAGCTGCTCGGTTACAAGGAATCCAAGGAACTACTCAAAATTCTGGATGAGAACCACACGCCGACAGATAAATACCATTCAGCCACAGAAATTCAGAAAAAGAAATCCCGCTTCACTATCACTGCTAGTTGGAAAGTTGACGGCAAAAAAGTAAGTCACGATGTCACCCAGTTGCTTGAGAATGCAAAAACGCAGCAACCGATGCCTGACTCCCCATGGATCTACTCCGGCTCCTACATGATCAATGGCAATTACAAGCCAGATATCAGTGGGGATATCATTGCCGTTTTCACCGATCGCTCATCGATCGCATGCTACTCTGGTGAAGGTCGCTATGACGACACCCTCTGGATGCCCAAACAAAGCGTGTTGCCACCACTCGGCACCGCAGTCACACTTACTTTCACTCAGACTAATCCAAACAACCAAAAGAAATGAGTTTTATCGTACAAACTTTGCGCATCATGGGGGTCTCCATGCTCGCCACTAGTCTGCTCCCAGCAGCCGAAAACCAACACGCCCCATACCTCTCAATTAAGCTTGAGATGGAGCACGCCATCGACAAGGGCAATCAGTTCCTTAAACAAGCGCAGGACCCAAAAGGATTCTGGAAGAACGAGCAAATGCCAGCCTACACAGCTCTTGCTCTCACTGCCGCGCGACGCTCACCAAATGATGCTGACGCCGATGCTGCTTATGTCAAAAAGGGCTACGAGTGGCTCATCTCTACTCAGCATAAAGGTGGTGGCATCTACGTCAAAGGTCTAGCTAACTACAACACCTCCACTGGCCTCATGGCTCTAGCTGCGTCTGGTGACCCAGCGCACAAGGAAGCCATCCTCCAAGCGCGTAAGTTCCTCATCAACCTGCAACAGGACTGGGACAACAAAGGCGAGACCGACAATGTCAACGACGGCGGCATCGGCTACGGTGGCACCTACCCCCACTCGGACATGTCTAACACCTACCTCTCAATCGAAGCCCTCAAGCTCTCCGAGTCGTTCGCAAAAGACACAAAAACAAAGCAACCAGAACTCGATTGGGAAGCCGCTATTAAGTTTGTCTCACGCACTCAGAATCTAGAAGCCACCAACGACCAACCTGGCATCGGCAATGATGGCTCGTTCGTCTATTTCCCCGGCAACTCTAAAGCCGGAACCGAAAAACACGCCGACGGCCGTGAGACTCTCCGTGGCTACGGCTCCATGTCCTACGCTGGCCTGCTTTCCTTCATCTACGCCGACCTCGACGAAACGGATATCCGAGTCAAGGCAGTCACAAAGTGGCTCAACGACAACTACACGCTGGAAGAGAATCCGGGCCTAGGCGACCAAGGTCGTTATTATTACTACCAAGTCATGGCCAAAGCTCTCAACGCTGCCGGCATCGACACCCTCACGACTAAGGACGGAGTCAAACATGACTGGCGCAAAGAGCTCGCTACCCGCATTCTAAGTAACCAGAAGCCAGACGGCTCATGGCTCAACGAGAATTCACGTTGGTGGGAAAACGAACCTGAGCTCGTCACAGCCTACGCGGTCCTCACTCTAGAGCAAATCTACCATTCCATTCCTGAAGCAAGGAAAACGAAGTAGGAGAATAAAGTAGCTAGCATTGAGAATCGGTATCATTTCCTCAATCTGCGGTTAGGGTTCGTTTCTGCTTTTTGCAAAGTATCAGCGCGATTTTACGCCACAACCTTTTTCCATAAAACTCGCAGATTTTCACTCCAAGGGCCCCAGCTTACCTCGAGCAAGTCACCTCACGTATTAGAAAACCAAGCTCTATGGACACTAATGAAGAGTGAAGAGCTTCTCCCGTATCTTGACGACAACGATAAACTAAAGATACCGGTGTGTGCCCCACCATACTAAGCTTAGGTGCTAGCAACAGGCACTTGGCGTATTGCCTCTATAGTGTGTATTCACCTCGGTTCATTTCTCAACAGCACACTTCCGAACAGTGTGGATAGCGACATGCACTTTCTTGTGTTCCCCGTCTCCCCCCAAAAAAAGGCATCATTGTTACAGCTCAGCATTTACAGCAAGAACTCGCGCACGCCATTGAACTGGTGAAGAACAAAAAGCCGCGCACTCTCGAAGACCTCCAACACTCCCGGACGACTTCATAGCTCTACTCTAAACTAGTACGCTAGAAGCAAATCCCCTCCTTCTCGCAAAGATGCGAGGTGATCTGCCTTTACCCATCTAGCTCACTCGAACCGTTTAAAGCCAAAGGTCGAGCTTCACACCTCTCACTCCCAACTTATCACTTTCCCCCTGTATTTGGTATTGAATAAACCAGATCCCTTGGCCATCTTGCCGCCATGGCAACTGAACACATCGACGTACGGTACGTGGCCGATTTGGCTCGTATCGAACTCACACCTGAGGAGGAAGCAACCTTCCCTAAGCAGCTCGACGAAATTCTCGGCTATATCCACAAACTTTCCGAGCTCGACGTAGAAGGCATCGAGCCCACTGCCCACGCATCTCCAGTCTTCGACCGCATCCGCGAAGACGTCGCCAGGCCGGGCATCGGCCGCGACGCATTCCTAGCCAACGCACCAGACTCCGCCAACGACCAACTCCGCGTCCCAAAAGTCATCGAGTAATCACTCTTGGTTTTATCTATCAAAGAAATCTTATTTCTTAGATCTCCAATCTTAATTTCCCAATGCTTTCCAGAGAATCTATCTCCTCACTCCGCGCTAAACTAACAGCGGGAGAAATCACGCCAGTCGAGATCATCGACTCGCTCGAGACATCCATCAAAGAAAAGGACGCAGCCATCGGCGGCTACTTGGCATTCGACTTCGACACCGCGCGTGAAGAAGCAAAAGCTGCTGACCTTAGCCTCCCACTCGGTGGCATCCCGATTGCCATTAAGGACAACATCAACGTCAAAGGCCAGCCTTTGACGTGTGCATCCAAGTTCCTCGAAGGATCCTTCACATCTCCATATGACGCCACAGTCATCACCAAGCTCCGCGCAGCCGGTGCGATCCCACTCGGCCGCACTAACCTCGATGAGTTTGCCATGGGATCCACTTCTGGTAATTCAGCCATCAAGCCGACTAATAACCCAGCTGATCTAACCCGCGTTCCCGGCGGTTCATCTGGTGGCTCCGCAGCAGTTGTTGCTGCAGACACTGCCATCGCATCTCTCGGTTCCGACACTGGTGGCTCAATCCGCCAACCTGCCTCCCATTGTGGAATCGTTGGACTCAAACCATCCTACGGCCGCGTGTCCCGCTACGGTCTCGTTGCCTTCGCCTCATCACTCGATCAAATCGGGCCGATGACCAAATCCGTGGACGATGCAGCACTCTTGCTCAACGCCATCACTGGCCACGATCCATCGGACTCGACTTCACTCGAAGACGACAACACAGACTTCACTGCGGACATTGATGGTGGGGTAAAGGGGCTCAAACTCGGCATACCGAAAGAATACTTCAGCGATGCTATCGACCCAGAAGTCAAAGCCATCTTCGACGAAACTGCAGCCAAGCTCGAAGCTGCAGGAGCAGAACTCGTCCCTATTTCTCTTCCGCACACAGAATATGCAGTAGCCACCTACTATATCATCGCGCCAGCCGAAGCTTCTTCTAACCTCTCACGTTTCGACGGTATTCGCTATGGTAACCGTGCTGAAAACCCAGAGAACCTCATCGACCTCTACCGCAAATCACGCGCCCAGGGATTCGGTCCAGAAGTGAAGCGCCGCATCATCCTCGGCACCTACGTTCTCTCCTCTGGTTACCACGATGCCTATTACACCAAGGCGCAGAAAGTCCGCACGCTGATTCGTAAAGACTTCACTGACGCCTTTGCCAATGTCGATGCCATCCTCTCACCAGTGGCTCCAACAGCGGCTCCAAAACACGGAGAAAACGCAGACGACCCACTCACAGAATACCTCGCAGACATCTGCACCATCGCAGCAAACCTCGCAGGCATTCCCGGCATCTCAGTGCCAGCTGGCACTATAGACTCTGACTCAGGAAGCAAACTCCCAGTCGGCCTCCAGATCCTCGGCCCAGACCTAGGAGAGTCCATCCTCCTCAAGATCGCCAAGGCCGTCGAATCCCTCTAACTGGGAACTCTATGATTTCAAAAAGCGAAGGGTTCACGCGCTTCGCTTTTTGTGTACACACCTCGGCTTTGCATGCATACAGATAAAATAAGCGTGATTTTCTGTGATGACTCCCGTTGAATCTTCTTCATGAGCCGTAAAAAAAGAACAGTGGAGAACTCTACTGAAAATCTTCCCAATGTATTTGGAGCCCTAGATGCACTCGGAGACCTGCCCACGGGCCCAGAAGGCTCCCTGCCTGTTAGTCCTGCAAAAACTTCCAAGCGCGATCAGAAAAATACCAACCGAGGCCGAGTCGACATCGTCCGCCAGACTGCCCACCGCGGTGGTAAAGCAGTCACTGTCGTCAAGAATTTCACAGGCATCGGGCTGTCAGAAAAAAAGGAACTCGCAAAGGTGATTCAGAAATCGTGCGGTGTCGGCGGCGGCGTAAAGAATGGTTGCATCGAAATCCAAGGCGACAAAAGAGAGGAAGTAAAACGTATCCTAACAGAAGCCGGTTTTAAACCAGTTTTCGCTGGTGGTTAGCTAGCGCCTATTGCCAGTGGCTGTTAAGCTAAATCAGTAGACTAAATATCTCCCAACGGGGCTCTTTTGGTGGTTTCGGGGCGGGTATAATTTACTTTCTTCTAAATGACGCATCTGTCGGGCTCCGCTTGAACGTTTTTGTAAAAAAAGCCTTCGTTTCTCTTTGCTTCAGCCATCGACGAAGCTCATTGATTCCAATGACCACTCCGTCTGAAAAAGATGGAATCCTACAATGTAGCATATACTAGCGACTTAGCTTGCCGCCATGAGCGATCACCCGATTTACCTGTTTCTTAGTCATACCCTGACGGGAGCGATTCAATTCACTCTCT
>NZ_JBDOPO010000379.1:0-12399 GCF_039830215.1 Rubritalea sp.
CCAGACCCACTCAATTTTTCACCATGCTTGCGAGCAGCTCAGGCAGTAACATCAGAGAGGAAATGAGGATGCAGCTAGCACCAACTACTGACACGATTCCCGGACCAAACGACTGCGCAATGACAAAGGCTAGATAAGCCGAAATCAACCCGCGGACGCCGGTGAATAGGGTGTGAACTGACATGTATTCACCGACGCTTGCAGCTGGTGCAAATTTTGTAGTCCACAAACTCCAAAGTACGGTACCCCCACTCTTGCCAATACCGTGCAGAGCCATGCCAATGCAAAGTCCAGTGTAGCTTGGTGAATGAAAATACACCAGAATCCCTAGGAAGAAAAACGCATTTACGATCACCCGTAGTTGGTAGAAGTTCATCTTATCATAAATGGCACCCCAGACAAAAACCGACACAATAAAGATCAGCATGGGGATCGTCGTTGTGACCAAACTCACCTTTTCAGCTCCATAGCCAAACCCGTAGTTAGGGTTCGTGATGAACTCTACAAATAACGCCATACAGAGGAGGTTGCCAAAACCGAGTAGCATCCAAGAGCTAATCAACTTGCGAAAAACCTTGTCTGTCTTGAGATGCTCTAGTGCCTGAAAGGGTGAAAGCTTTTGGGTCTTTCTCAGATACACTGGTCGCATCCCTATGGTGAATCCTGCTTTCAATACGCTGCATATACTGAATACCCAGAACAATGGCCCATAATTGCCCCCTTGCCCCAACAACCACATACCAGCAAAGTAACCAAAGGTAGCCGACACGCCCGCTTTCATCATCCCCACAGTTGAGAACAGCCGCCCGCGTGATTTGTCAGGGTAATGTTGCTTATAGATTTGTGACTGCAATGGCGCAGCCAGCGCATGTGACAGTAGAGCCACTACAACGCCCGCAACAAAAATGCTCCCACTGTCAGGGTTCAGCGCCACCAGACCATAGCCTATCGCTGCCACCCCCCAGCCAATTGCTGCTGCAATGTTTACAGACAGTCCCAAACGCCTTACCAGCGCAACAGTAAAAAAACCAAGCAACAAGCCAATCGCAGGCCCACCAATAATCGCAGACTTGGACAAGCTGTCTAATTGCAACAGCCCAACCGCCACGAACATCGCAAAGGTCGAGCCGACTGTCTCAGTCACCCCCATAGGGACAGACCTCAGTAGATCCATACTGAAAGTCCGCTTCCAGTTTTGCTCCGCCACAGTCTCGCTCATGGCGCATCCATAGACCAGCGATCTTAGCGAGACAAGCACTCATCAATAACTAATACGCCTTGATCCAGTCCACCTCTAATTTAAACTCACCAGCTTTCTTATCGTATAACATAAAACCCACGCTGGTGACCTTCTTTGTGTTTAGTTTTATACTTGGAATTTTACGACCAAACGAGGTGGCATAGAATGAACTAAAAGGGATTTTTAGAGTAACCCACTTGCCCACTTCTGGTTGGATTGGGCTCCAGTATGCCAACATCCGTCCGCCATTACAGCGTGACGTCAGGTAGTACATTCTGCCATCTCCTTTCACACGAAGCTCAATACCGGTGTACTTACTCAAATCGTAAGTCATGCCATAGCTTCGTATTGAGGAAAATCCCCCATTGTTTTTGAGCGAGATATCTCCAGTGAATGAGAGAGCTGAATATTCTTTAACATCAAAGCGCCCTCTTGATAGCCCCCCCATCACACCATCGTTGACGGCCTGCCATTGCAACTCAAGCTTGGTTTCGTCAAATTGCTCCAAGACCTTTGTACCTTCAGCCATTAATGGAGCAACAACTAATCCTAACATCATTATATTTATCTGGAATATTATCATCATTTCAAAATCTAAACCTAGCTCAACATCTCACACAATCCTACTCCGTCTACATATTGTTCAAAAAAAATACATAAACCTACAATAAAACTTGAACAAAATATAAACACGCCTATTACTCGTTTGCACAATCGCTCCCATGCATGGTATAAAAATAGCAACTCTTCGATCAGGCCTCACCTCCCATGTTATACGCACGTGGGAGAAGCGATACAAGGCAGTACAACCGGTGCGCACTGAAACAAACAGGAGACAATATAGTGACAAAAACATCCAACGTTTGGTGTGGCTCGCTGACCTAACTAAGAACGGACATGCTATCAGCAACATCGCTCACTTGTCAGATGAAGAGCTAGCCAGCCTACACGAATCTCTGAAAACATCAAATCCAGAAAATACGTGTGCTGAAATAGCTTACGAGCCAGTTATCGCAAAAACTCTCGAAGCCATTCGAAATTTCGATCAATGCTCACTCGAGACAATCTTTGACAAAATAGTCAAAGAATCTGGCTACTCTTTTTTACTAGAGAAGGTGCTTATTCCATTCATAAGTAGAGTCGGAATATTGTGGCACGAAGGTGACATTACTACCGCTGAAGAGCACGCCGCCACTAGCTTCATCAAAGACTACCTATGCATCAGTGCTAGACCTTTCAATTTAGCGATCAACGCCCCAAAACTATTGATTACAACCCCGCAAGGGCAACTACATGAACTCGGTGCTACTATTGCCGCTGCGCAAGCCCGCAAATTCGGGTGGAGGGTCGTTTACCTTGGTACATCTTTACCCCCTGACGAGATAGCTGGCGCAGCTGAAAAAATAGGAGCACGCGCAGTCGTCCTCAGTATCATCTCCCCTCTAGATGACCCACAAATTAATGTGCATCTTCGCAAATTACGCTCCCAGCTAGATAAGCAGATCCCGATAATCATAGGTGGACCCAACTCTAAAATGTACGGGCCAACACTTGATGAACTTAAAATCACCCAACTCAAAACACTTGCTGACTTAAGCCCTGTGTTAGGTATACTGAGAAAATAGCTAGATTTCAGCCAACATATCACAATCAAGTCAACTCCATTCCTCCTCTCAAACTTCCATTTCTAATGAATAAAAAAATCATCATCATAGGTGCGGGACCTGGCGGTCTTACCAGCGGCATGCTACTCGCTAACAGAGGGTACGACGTCACAATCATAGAAAAAGCCTCGGTCGTGGGCGGGCGTAATGCACCAATTCAAGCTGGGGGTTATACCTTTGATACGGGACCAACATTTCTTCACCAAAAATTCACACTTGACGAAGTTTTTGCTGAAACCGGGCGTAAAGCTGAGGACTACATGGAGTTTGTTAAACTAGACCCAATGACCACACTCACATGGGGGGATATTTCATTAGACACTAGCTATGATCAGGCCACAATGGTCAGAAATATTGAAAAATCCTTCCCAGGGGAATCAGCCAATTACGAGCGCTTCATGAATGATCACGCAAAGAAGCTTCAAGCAATATTCCCCTGCCTACTCAAACCCTACCACAAGATCAGTAGCTTCCTAAGTAGCAACCTCCTAAAGGCTCTGCCTTATGTTGCCACCTCAAAATCGGTGATGGATGTTTTGAGTGAGTATTTTGAGGATGAGCGCCTCAAGTTAGCTTTCACCTTTCAAGCCAAATATTTAGGAATGTCGCCATGGAATTGCCCAGCACTCTTCAGCATTCTGGCATATATAGAATATGCCCACGGCATCTATCATGTTCAAGGTGGTTTATCTAACATCTCAGAGGGCATGGCCAAAGTGGTCACAGAAGAAGGTGGTAAAATACGACTAAATTCCGAAGTTACTGAAATCAACTACCGCGGAAAGCGTGCCGCATCTGTCACTCTCGCTGATGGTGAAGTGATGGAATGCGATGATCTAATAGTCAATGCTGACTACGCCCAGGCACGGCATATGATCTTTGGCGAGAAAAATGAGAGTGTAGAACAACAAACTAAGAAAAAGTACTCATGTTCCACCTTCATGCTCTACTTAGGATTGGACAAAATCTACACAGACGAGCCACACCACCATGTCGTGTTTGCTGATGATTACCACCAAAACTTACGTGATATACAAGGAGAGGAAGCGATCTCCGACGATATGTCAGTTTATATACGGAATTCGAGTGTCACTGACCCGACTGTCGCTCCTGAGGGGCACTCACAGCTTTACATTCTAGTTCCTACCATCAATTGCCGCAATGGCCATGACTGGGAAAAAACCGTCGCAGACTATAGGGAAAAAGTCATTTCCCGTATCATCGAAAAAACAGGTATGAAGGACCTACGTGAACACATTGTCGAAGAACGAATCATCACTCCCCAAGGCTGGCAAGGTGCTGACATTTTCCTAGGAGCCACCTTCAATCTCGCGCACACATTGGACCAGATGCTCTACCTGCGCCCTCGCAATCGTATGCAGGGATTTGATAATATCTACCTAGTGGGTGGCGGTACGCACCCAGGCAGCGGTCTCCCTACGATCTACGAAAGCGCCAGGATATCCTCAAATCTAATTTGCGAGTCCTACGGAAAAAAGCGCGACCGAGTAGATTTTGCATCGGATATCCTCAACCAAACAGCGGAGCTTTCCCCATGCTAAAGTATACAACCGCTTTACTAGTCGTTGGCTCGCTTGCCTTTTACCCATCTTGCTCAGAGGCTTCAAATAAGCCCGCCCAAAAGCCTGCTGAAACACAATCGACTGCCACTGAGAATGATAAATTCAAAAAATGGCACGATATTTGTTTAGAAGGTGACACTGGAAAAATTGCGCAGCAGATCTCCAAATTTGAAGCGGAATTAGTTAATAAGCCAAGCAACGACCTTGCCCGCGTCTACTTAGGTAGTTCTTATGCTCTCAAAGCCAAGCATTCATTTTTTCCTCCCACCAAACTAAAAAGTTTGAAAATTGGCAAAGGACTAATGGAACAAGCGGTAACATCCTCGCCTAACAACCCACGTGTAAGGATGGTTAGAGCTATCGCCTACTACAATGTACCAAAACGCTTCGGAACGCGCGCCTCCTCTGTTTCAGACTTTGAATTTCTTCTCAATGAGGTGAAAAAATCGAAATCAACTCTCAGACCAAATGAAAAACAAGCTATCCTTTACTACGCGTTTCTAGCATTCACAGAAGATGGACATGAATGTGCGACAGAGGCTAGAGAACTTTGTCACACTATCGACCCAAACTCAGAGTACGGCAAACTCACCAAATAACCCACCGATGTACCACCTACAGCGATCACAACAACTTCCGTGTAATTTAGATGAAGCTTGGGACTTTTTCTCCAGTCCTCGGAACCTAGATAAACTCACACCTAAATCCGTAGGATTTGAAATTACTCATTGTAAATCAGAGGTCATGCACCTCGGCCAGATGATAGGTTACCGCATCAAAGTCGCCCCGATGGTGTGGGTCAAATGGCTTACCGAAATCACACTAGTTGAGGATCGAAAATGCTTCGTAGATGATCAGAGAATTGGCCCCTACAAAGTCTGGCACCACACTCACCGGTTTAAAGAAAACGATGACGGCGTATTGATGACTGATGACATTATCTACGCTCTGCCGTTTGGTCCTATTGGTACTCTAGCTCACGCATTGCATGTGAAGAGTAAACTCAAACACATTTTTGACGAACGCAGACGGTTGACTGACGAATTATTCAACGCATGAAACGCTCAAACCATGGCATCAGCCTGCCATAGGGAGGCTTAAGGTCCATCCACTTTGCCCCTAACTTACCACGTTTAACCACTGCTCTCTGATAGCTAAACGCCTTCACCCCAAACTCACCCCTATAACGTCCATTACCACTGTCCCCTACGCCACCAAATGGCAGATAGAGATTGGATGACTGCTTCATAGTGTCATTGATACAAACTGCACCTGATCGTTTTGATTGCTGTATTCTCTTACAAAACCCCTTGTCCTCTGCAAACAAGTAGAGTGCTAGAGGGTCACTGTAAGTAGACAATCTTTCCAGTAATTCACTCTCATTACTATAGCTTACAATCGGCAAAATGGGCCCAAAGACCTCCTCCTTCAACAAACAATGATCCCAACCAATAGCACTCACTAATCGCGGAGCCATTTTGCAATGAGACACATCATCCTTACCACTACAGACCACCTGTTCGGTATCCACTCCATCTAATAAATCAGTCAACCGTTGGTAGTGGTGTTCATTGATCACATGCGCCATTTCCTCACACCACGGAACCCTTTCTAACTCGCTCTTCATTAAAGATAAAAGCTCCTGTTCTACACTCTCATGAACAATGACAAAATCTGGTGCAAAGCAGGTTTGGCCACCATTAAAAAATTTACCAGAAAGAATCCTCCCAGCTGCCAATTTAATATCCGCCGAACTATCAACTATGCATGGACACTTCCCACCTAATTCTAGAACACTAGGAGTCAGTGACTCAGCAGCCTTCCGCGCAACGATTTTCCCAACCTCCGTACTCCCAGTAAAAAAGATGAAATCAAATTTTTCACCCAACAATGCTGATGCAACCTCAACTCCCCCGGTTTGTACATGGACTAAGTCTGTTGGAAAAATACTGGCTAATAACTTCACCAAAAATGCTTCGCTTGCCGATGACAATTCAGATGGCTTGAGTACCACTGTGTTCCCTGCTGCAATAGCTGACACTAACGGAGCCAACGCTAACTGTATTGGATAATTCCATGGCGCTACAACTAACACAACACCGTATGGCTCATGGCAAATTTCACTACGACAGGGCTGAAAATATATTGGGCTCTGCACCCTCTTTCTCTTCAGCCACTTCTTTAGCGATCTTCTCACCAAACGGATTTCTTGAAGTAAAAAATAATACTCAGCCAAAAAACCTTCCACCGCAGGCTTATTTAAATCCAACCGGAGAGCTTCTAGTATATCATTCTTGTGTGAGATTAACGCATTTTCTAACTTCAGCAAATGCCTCGCACGATCAGCAAAACCCAAAGTATTTCCTCCCGAAAAATGCATCCTCTGCCGCTTTAAGACATCACCGATCTGCTGCTGTGTTTGCTCTACTTCCATAAGCTTAGTTCTAAAAGCTAAACTAATTCAGTTCACCTATTTAACAAGAGAAACAAATTTTGAAACCAACAACAACAAATGCATCACGCGTTGCCGTTATCGGCGCGGGCCTAGGTGGTCTATCCGCCGCCATTTCCCTAAAGTCAGCTGGATACGATGTGGAGATCTTTGAAAAAAATGAGCGGATTGGAGGTAAGCTCAACCTGCTTGAGAAAGACGGGTTCACTTTCGACCTAGGTCCCTCGATATTTACCTTACCACAACTTTTTAAAGACCTTTTCAAACGCGCAGGAAAGGACATGGACGACTATGTCCAGCTAGATGCTGTAACCCCGCATTGGCGTAACTTTTTTGAAAACCACCCCACTCTAGACCTCTACCAAGAACCTGATAGGATGAAGTCTGAATTGAGCAAGCTCCCTGGAGACCCCGAAAAGCACTGGATGGAATTCCAAAGCTTTCTCAGTTATGCTCGTGAACAATATGGGATCATCGATTCTGGCTATTTTAGCGCAGGCATCGACACTTTGTGGGAATTTTTCTGGCACTACAAAACACAATTGATCTCCGGTAAGATTGACTACAAAGGCAACATGGCTGACTCCATAGCCAGTCGCATCTCAGACCCAAAGATGCGGATGATCCTAGAATACTTCATCAAATACGTAGGGTCCTCAGCGCTGGACTCACCTGGCTACATGAATCTGATGCCCATCATTCAGTTCGACTACGGACTTTGGTACGTCAGAGGGGGAATGTATAATTTGGCACGAGGCCTAGGGAAGTTGATCGATGAGATGGGAATCAAGGTTCATCTCAACACAGATGTAACTGCTATCGAAAAGTGTGGAAAACAAGTGACCGGGTTGCGATTTTCTGACGGTACAACACACGCTTGTGATATCATCGTTAGCAATATGGAGGTCATTCCGTGCTATGAACAACTACTCAATGAACCACAGAAGTTCATCAAGAAGTTAGACAAGTTTGCACCTGCATGTTCCGGTATAGTCTTGCACATCGGCACCGATAAAATCCACCCGGGATTAGCTCACCACAATTTCTTTTATTCAGAAAACCAACACAAACATTTCGAGACCGTTTTCCACAAGAAGCAACTTCCAGATGATCCAACACTCTATGTTGTAGCGCCCACGCGCACCGACCCAAGTAAAGCTCCTAACGGATGCGATAACATCAAAATCCTACCACACATTCCTCCGCTTGAGGATGGATCTGGCATCACACACGAAGATTACGTGGCCTTAAAAGATCGCTGTATTGACAAAATGGAGCGCTGTGGAATCACTGGATTACGCGAGAGCATCATTACCGAAGACCTTCTCACACCTATCGATATTGAGCGCATGTACCGCTCCAATAAAGGTTCCATTTATGGTGTGGTTACCGACTGGAAAAAGAACTACGGCTTCAAGGCTCCTAAAACTAGCTCCCAATACGACAACCTCTATTTCACTGGTGGTAGTACTAACCCTGGCGGCGGCATGCCGATGGTGGTGCTCTCCGGTCAAAAATGTGCGGATCGTATCATCAAACGGCACCCTATCGGCTAATGTTAGTTCTCCTTCCTATCCTAGCCACAATTTGCGCGCTCTCCGTCCCACTCATTCTAGGGAAGCCTCGCTATTTAGCTAAGATTGCCACTACTAAAAATCAAACAAAAAAAAAACCTACAATCTCAATCATTGTTCCGGCACGCAATGAGGGTGCCAATATCCCAGGGCTTCTAGAATCGCTTAAACCCGAGTGGGACTCAATCCACGAAGCCATCATTGTCGATGATGCGTCGACCGACAGCACAGCAAGGCTCGCAGTTGAGGGTGGTGCATTAGTTCTAGCATCGAAATCGTTGCCCGACGGCTGGAATGGTAAACCTTGGGCCTGCTACCAAGGAGCGCGTTCCGCCACGGGTGATTGGTTGCTATTTCTGGACGCTGACGTCCGGTTGCACCGTGGGGCCATCGAAAAATTAGGCCATCTCATCAACAGCGGTAACACAAACACCGCCTACTCGCTGTACCCTCACCACACAGTCGCTCGCCCATACGAACAGCTGTCTGCCTATTTCAATGCTCTGATGGTCGCCGGTGTGAGTGCCTTTGGCTACGGAACTGCATCGGGTCAAAACCCAGCACTCTTCGGGCAGACACTCTTGCTGACAAAATCACTCTACATGGAAAATGAGGGACACGCTGCGGTGAAGGACAAAGTTCTAGAGAATTTCCATTTCGCTGCATTACTCAAGTCTAACGGTGCTCACTGCGCATGTTATCTTGGCAAAGGACTCATCAGCATGCGCATGTTCCCTACAGGTTTCAATGAACTCTGGGATAGCTGGAAAAAGGGGTTCGTCAGCGGAGCTGCAAAGGTCGAAAAAAATACCCTCATTCTTTCCTCTATATGGATCACTGCTGGAATGCTCAGTATCGTCTCACTGTGCTTTATTGGAAGTTCTTATGCACCACAACATTACAGTTTCTGCGTTCTTATTGGCTATATGTCCAATGCTCTAGCTTGCGCATGGGCATTTAGAATCGCGGGTACATTTAGCGTACTCAACGCCCTATTTTTCGGCGTTGCACTCATCTTTTACCAAACTCTATTTTTCAAAGCTCTGATTGATAAGAGTAGCGGTAAAAAGACCCAATGGAAAGGACGCATGGTTGATTGAGATGTGGATTGAATTATCAAACACCTGGATTGTATTGCTCAATATCATTGGCATTCCTCTGGCGCATCTTGTACTCGCATGGATTACCACCACCATGCCGAATGCCCTCTTTGCATCAGCTCAAAATATACCCATCAGTGACTTTGAAATGTCTCTTCACCACCACCTTTTCTGTACAAAAAAATGGAAAGGGCTGCTGCCCGATGCTGCTCCTTGGATGGGTGGGTTTGCTAAAGGTAACCTCACCGACACTTCACCAGCATACCTTCAGTGCTTCATTCTAGAAACAAGGCGTGGTGAGTTTTCACACTATGCTCAAATTTTAGTGATCAGTGGATTCATAGCTTGGAACCCATGGCCAGCCAATCTAGCCATTGTTGGCTACGCACTAGTTTCTAATCTCCCGTGTATTCTAAACCTTCGCTACACGCGTGCTCGCCTCATTCGTGTGCTTAATAAAAAAACATAACATATGAGTAAAGACACCTGCATTGTTTGGTTTCGCAGAGATCTTCGACTGCACGATAACCCAGCATGGAATGCCGCCACCAACAGTGGCTGCGCAATCATACCTCTCTTCATTCACAGTCCTAACGAAGACGGTAAATGGAGACGGGGTGCCGCATCTAATTGGTGGCTCCATCACGCACTTAAAGACCTGTCCACACAGCTAGAGACCCATGGACTGAGCTTGATACTTCGCAGCTCAGAATCCTCACTTTCAGAACTCACAGCACTCACGCTAGAATCCCCAGTCAAAGCAGTTTACTGGAATCGATGCTATGAGGAGCAATCAATAAACCGTGATACATTAATAAAAAAAGCCTTAGCTGCGGATGCGATAGAAGTCAAAACTTTCAACGGGAGTCTACTATTCGATCCACTCAAAATAGCCAATAAATCAGGTTTACCCTATAAAGTATTTACCCCATTCTGGAAAGCATGCCTCACTCTCGAGCTCAAAGCTCCTGATACTAGTCCAGCGAACAAGAGCGTACATAATGCGCCTCAAGAACTAAAAAGTGATTCGCTCGATGCTCTCAAGCTTCTGCCCACCATTCCATGGGACACTGATATGGCTCAATTCTGGCAGCCAACTCGATCTGGTGGCCAAAAACTACTCAAACAAGCGATTGCCAAGTCCTCTCACTATCTAGAGTTCCGCGATATTCCCTCTGATGATGGCACTAGCCGGCTCTCACCCTACCTCCATTTTGGACAAATTAGCCCTACCGAGTTTCACCACGAAGTACTAACGCATTGTACAGCTAAAGATCTAGCTCACAATGGTATGCTCCGCCAACTCTTCTGGAGAGAATTTTCAGCCCACCTGCTCTACCATTTCCCACACACACACGATCAACCGCTACGCAATGAATACCAATCGTTCCCATGGGACTACGACACCGAGCTCCTAACCAAATGGCAACGCGGTCAGACTGGATACCCAATCGTCGACGCAGGCATGCGCCAGCTTTGGAAAACGGGATGGATGCACAATCGAGTAAGGATGGTCGCCTCTTCATTTCTAGTCAAACACCTACTCCAACCATGGCAAGAAGGTGCGCATTGGTTCTGGGACACGCTTGTCGATGCTGACCTAGCGAATAACACTCAAGGGTGGCAATGGATAGGTGGCTGCGGTGCTGACGCCTCCCCCTACTTCCGAGTTTTCAACCCGATCCTTCAAAGTAAGAAATTTGATCCAGATGCCACATACATAAAAAAATGGCTCCCGGAGTTGCGCAATATACCCACCGATCAAATCCACGCACCTTGGGAAATGGAGCCTCTCGAATTAGAGGCCGCTGGCGTCAAACTTGGCACTGAGTACCCATTCCCCATCATTGGCCATCAAGAAGGTAGGCAACAAGCTCTGGACGCCTACTCGAAATTCAAAGACAGCCTCTAGATCTCTCCTGCTTTAAAAGCGTCATCCATTCACTGAAAATTTGACCACACCAGATCAACACCTAAACTAAAGAATTATGAAATCCGACACTCAATCCACTTCTGACACACCGCCGCTGAGCAAAGAAATACTTGAGGACCATTACTGGCACATTCTCCTCACTAAGGGCAAACGACCACAGAGCGTTTATGCTTTCTCTCAGTCGATGAATATTGAGGAGGCTGAGTTCTACAAACATGCCTCCAGTTTCGAATCCATTGAATCGGGCTACTGGGACCGACTAGTCGAAGAGACTATTGGAGTCCTGCATGAAGACAGCGATTATGCTGACTACACGAGTGAGCAAAAGATCCTAGCGTTTATGTTCACGTTCTTCCTCCACGCTCAAAAGAACCGTTCACGTATTGTAGAGTACTTTCCACGACCTGGCTGCAGCTCAGCGCTCAAACCCATGAGAAAACGCTTCATCGAGTTCGCGGCACAGCTCATTGCACAAGGCCTCGAAGAAGGCTCCATTGCGGACCGAAAAAACCTCACAGACAAATACCCCCAGCTGCTGTTTGAACAGCTCAGGGCCATCATTGAATTTCACAGAAAGGACCACTCAGAAGAATTTCAAGACACCGATGCTCTGATCGAAAAGAGCATAAAGCTAGGTGCAGATGTCGCACGCTCAGGCTCATTCGATTCGGCATTCGATCTCGGCCGATTCCTCCTCAGAAAATTCACCGTCACACCACGCTAAGCACTGATGAAAGAACAAACAAAAATCCCTAAAAGTAAAATAGGCAGAGCGAGCAAGATCGCTGGTGCTGGTATTCAAGTAGGCGTTAATTACCTCAAGTACCAAGCAAGAAAAACCATTACTGGCGAC
>NZ_JBDOPO010000373.1:0-2771 GCF_039830215.1 Rubritalea sp.
CAAAAACTGAAATCTTTTCTTCAATGAAATCTGAGGCTGAAGCTAGGTTGAACTTGGCAACGTTACCTTCTACGGCAAAGCAGAAACTTTGGATTGTTAGGTAACTGAAGAGTGAGGTTATTGTGCATTTTCCCATATTGTGTAATTCAGTTTTAGATTAAGTAGGTTACTGTTTATCTGGGAATTAAGACTCATGGTATTAATCATCAGGTTGGGCATTCTACATTCTAATTTGGTTAAGCATCGCTGCATTTCAGAGAAGGTGCCCTCTAGCTTGAATTCGCAAGCAGAGCGTGGTGCATTAACAGCGTAAGTCGGGCGAGTTGACCTTTTTGCGTCAGTTAGTTGTAGCGTTTTTGTCTTGTTGCTATCAGCGATTGATTGTCTCAGTCTTTCATTGACCTTTGTGAAGCTATCACCGGTCAGGAGTTGGTTCCATTGCTTCAATTGCGTCTGTTTTTTTGAATGTTGAATTTTAAGTTCATTGAGGACAGCAATTTGCGCTTGTTCGGTTTTATATGTGTTTTTGCTTTCTGCGAAATTACCTAGCAAGTGTGCTTTAACGATTGATGTAATACCCGTCAGAATAATGGCTGCTAGAAGTGGGAGAGCAATGGAAAAGGTTCCAATGCATTGGATGTATTTTTTATTCATGCAGTAGGATCGTTGATTATTTTTTCTTTGCGAGAGGAAGAGTGAGAGGGTCCTTGTCGTCTAGGCGTTGGTTGATGGTCATCTTAAAGTCAAATAAATGTGTTGGTGTAGAGGTGGAGCCTCTTCGCGACTTGTGGGCTCTTTTAATCTGAATGTCCGGTCGTGGTTTTCGGCCGGGAATGCTCATGTCAAAAGATTCATCAAGTGTCCCTTGATAAGTTTTTTCAAAAACCTTAACCATTCCTGCGGTCGAATTCAGTGTTTCTAGGTAGTCACGGCCCTCTGAGTTGGCGCTACCTGTGAGCGTCCATGTGCGGATGACTGGAACTCTATTGTTGATGGCGTTGGTTGCTTGGATTGAGGTTTTGTAGTTGAAGTCTTTTAGGATGACATTTTTTTCCTTAGGGAAGAGTCTAGTGAGCAGTTCCATGTTACTCCAAGCTCGTGCTCGATCGCTAAGTAAATTGTTTAGTGTATCATATTCGTTAGCGCTCTTACGGTAGCTAAAAATTTGAAGCTCTGGGTGTGTGGCTTCGTACCCCCATGCTGGGTGTGCGGTTGATTTCGATAGATCGATACCAAGTTTGCAAAGTGAGCCGACTACGAGACATGCCGCTGCAACCTTTATCCATTTGCTCCATTTAAGGAGCTTCATTTCAATTTGGTCTGGGTAGAGTTTAGTTTCAAGAGTTGAGGCGGGGAGGAAGTCTTGAATTGGCCACATTTCTGTGACTAAAGTGCCGAATGTGTGGCTTTCGGCTAAGATGGACTTGCTTGCTGATGGAGGGTTTGTTGTTGAGACTACCTCAAGACGGACTTGAGAGAGCATTGCAACAGCTGGCATGTCTTGAATTACCCATGGTCTAGTGACACCAGGTATTGCACTTTCGGAGTTTGGTAGATCGGCCCGGGATGGATCCGATTCTACGGAAGTTTGCGCGGTAAGGTCACTCCATTTCCACGGTCTAGTGACGCCTAAATCGTTCGATACTGAGGCCGCAGTTGGGGCGGTAGGGATGTGCAGCGCTGAGCTAGTTGGGCTGAGGGTGATGACTTGCGAATTTGGAAGCATACTCGATAGAGAATGGCTTAATCCTTTTGGAGTTGCCCCAGCCATTGGTATGATAAAAATATGAGGGTTCTCTATTTCCAGAGAAGCCGTGGTGGTCATGATGGCGCTCGCTGTTTGCGGGGAGAAAGGTATGTTACCGTGGTGCTGTAGCGTACGGATGAGAATGAGGTCACCATGAGTGTTAAAGAAGCTAAGGACCGTGAATCGAGGGTAGTGGTAAATCGCAACAAATCCGTTTTCAGGCTTTTGTTCTAGTAGCCAAGGTAGGGCGCTGATGGCGCAGAGTGGGGCACTAATCGCCCGAGTTCGTATGGGTATATTGTTTAAATAGCCGAAATTACGAAATTCCTGCATGAGCGGTTCGTGCCGCCTAGTGAAAGCAATGGCCGTAGCAAAAGGTTGGCCGCTGGCGGCACCCGGGTAAGGGAATAGTCTCCAAGAGTGAGACTCATTAGAGATAGAATGGTCTTCTAAAATCGAGCGTGGATTCTCCTTTATGAGTCTGCGTAGTTCTTCGATTTCTGCAGGGTTTTGGTGTTCTGGTCCAAGTTCAGCAGTAGAAAATTCGTCAGCTACATAAAGGATTATACCAATTCCAGGGTTTTTAGTATCGGCAAGGTGTTCGGCTACGATGCCATCGAGAATCGGTTTGAGGAGGGTTGGGTCCGCCTCCATTTCGGGTGAGATATTGGGGCCTTTAGCCCAAACTCCCGATTCAGTGTTGCGTATATAAGAGATAGCTCCAGAGTCACTGCCAACAAAAACGTGGAGCTGTAAGTTGATGGCTAGAGCGTCAGTGTACCAATTGGGATTGCTTGCTCTGCTGGTTTGCTTGAGTAGATTTTTTGCTTGTCTATAACGCTGTGGGAAAGACAGGGTGTCCGGTTGGCTCAAATTCATGTATGCAAAGGTATTGGTCAAAGATCCAAAAAGGGATGGGGGAATAAAAATCCCCACCTTTTTTAGGGAAGGTGGGGATGAGTGGATTCATATTCCTGGTTCGACTTATATTAGAGTTGGTTGTCGTGTTCCGAACATTCCATAG
>NZ_JBDOPO010000140.1:0-12261 GCF_039830215.1 Rubritalea sp.
TTAGGTGAGATTTGAGGAGTGACTACAGGTGCAGTTGAGTTTACAGGTGCTGTTGAAGTTACAGGTGCAGTTGGAGTTACAGGTGCAGTTGGGGTTACAGGTGCAGTTGGGGTTACAGGTGCTGTTGGGGTTACAGATGCTGTTGGGGTTACAGGTGCAGTTGGGGTTACAGATGCTGTTGGGGTTACAGGTGCAGTTGGGGTTACAGGTGTTGTTGGGTAGACTGCTGTCGCTCCAGAAGCTGGGGTGATTAATGGATTTTTAGAAGCTGCCGGTCGGGCAGGTTGTATTGCAGTGCCGCCAGTAATAGCGGATGCAGGACGGATAGATTGTGTTGAGGTCAACAGCGAATGTCCACCCGGTGACATGATTGGTTGTGGTGCAGTTTTGGTGGCAACAGCGGTAGACGCAGCAGCCGGAATAATCGGATGTGGTGAGGTAGCCGGAATGACTAATTGCGGGCCAGAGCGGAGTGGCATGGTGCCACCGCCTTGTGCTGCTGTGGTTTCATCTGTGAGGAATTTCTCGAGAGCAACGCGTGCTGATTCTGGACGGTCATCCATATTACGAGCAATGTGCCACATAACCCACTCACATACCCAAGCAGGTAGGTCTGGGCGCAATTCTTGGAGTGGTTGGACCGAGTTTTGTAGGTGGCCAGCCATGACTTGAGGAGCACTGTCGCCATTGAATGGATAGGTTCCAGCAAGTGAGTAGTAATACATACAACCCAACGCGTACATGTCTGTACGACGATCAAGAGGTGTGCGTTCGAATTGCTCAGGAGCCATGAAGAATATGGATCCGAATACAGCATCACCGTGATCTATCGTTTGGAGAGAAGGCTTTGCGGAAAATTTAGCGAGTCCAAAATCCACAAGTTTGACTTGGAATCGTCCAGACGGAAGCCAGCAAACCATAACGTTAGAAGGTTTGAGGTCGCGGTGGACTAGATCGAGATCTTGAGCTGCAATCATCGCTTCCTGGGACTGAATAGCAACTTCCCTAAAGTCGTCAAAAGTAAGGGTTCCGCGCTCGACCATTTCGTCGAGAGTTTTACCATTAATAAGTTCCATTACGACGAACGGGCCTTCCTTATCAATACCTGCGTCATACACGGTGCAAATATGCGGGTGCTGGACTGAAGATAGCGCAGTTGCCTCTTTGAGGAGGTTTTTTGTGGCTAGTTCCTCATTTTCGTAGCCATCAGCATCATCAGCGAGGACTCGCTTGATTGCTACCTCGCGGCGGAGTTGGGTGTCATAAGCTCGGTAAACCGCTCCTACTCCTCCTTGGCCAATTTTTCCTCGTATTTCGTATCGTTCGTCGGACATGATGTATGCAGATCGCCAGCATACTTTAGGAATTCTGCAAGCAAGGCAACTCAGAAATTGGCGATGATAAGAAAAACTTAATCTTTCGTTCAAGTTGATAATTGAACAGAACTATCAAGGAATGACTTAGCCGAGATTTTACAGGGAAATTTCCTAGCAAGAACATATTTGCCACTGCACACGTAATCACAATTACGTGTGCATCCTTTCTTCATGGGAAGGCTTATTAATCAGGCGGAAAACCAGTTGGTATTAGTTCAGCTAGGTACAAGCTATGAAGCTTCAAGGCGCAGGTACGCCCACACCTAGCCAACTCTAAGATAGACGCAAGCAAGGCTGTACTTCTTCGTGAACAGGGACCCACTTATGCTGCGATTGGCGTAATTGTAGATGTTGGGCGTAGCACAGTCTCTGAATGGATAAATAAAGCTAACAGTAATGAGAATAGTTCTCAATAGAGGTTGATTGATGGCAATTTTTGATGCATGGAGGTTTCTAGTGAAGAGCGAAGAACAGTACAGAGCTGAGAAGGTGCTTGCCGATAGGCTAGGGTGGAAACATATTTACAGCGTGAAATGGATAGTGTGCAGCCTCTTGGTCTCAAGGTTAGTGGCGAGTGAGGTAGATGAAGCGATAGTGGTGTATTCTCAATCTCGGGCTGTGATGGAAGAGTTGCTTAAGGTCGAGAGAGCGATCGATAGTGAAAAAAGGGAATGGGAGCTTAAGCAACAAGGTATTTCTGACCTACTAGAATTGTATCAACAAGAACTAGAGCTCATAAGTGAGGAGCTAGAATCAGCAGGGAGCAGTTTGGAAAAGATGAATGAAGAGCTCGAGAGTGTGAAGGCTTCTGTTGCAGCATTTCAACAAGCTCGAGAGGTGCTTGTCGGGCGCATAGACCAGCAACGTGGACGCCTATTTAAGCTATACGGGATGTTTCCTGAGCCTTTGCAGCAGCAATTGTTAGGAGAAAAGGATAATTTATTGAATGACGCATTGGTGCTTAAAGATAAAGTGGCCTCAGTTGTTAGAGTGTTAAAGGCTGCGGATAAATTTAACCGTATTGTCAGTTATTCCGAGGAAATACATGAAATCGATGGTGAGGAAAGACAGCTTAGAGTTCTCTATGTAGGTCTAGCAGGAGCATATTATGTGAGCGGAAGTACTTCAGGGACAGGAAAGCCAAGTCAGGAGGGGTGGATTTGGAAATCCGGCAATACTTTACAGGAATCAATAGCACGAGCAATTGCTGTGTTTCAAAAAACAGCACGACCTCAGTTAGTGAATCTACCAGTGGAGGTGCAGAGTAAATGAAAGTGTTAAATTTGGCAGTAGTTGTAGGGACTTTATTACTTAGTCAAGCATCTCTTGCTATTGAGCTTCAAGAGCTGAAGCGCGATTTATCTGAAGCTAAACAGCGTCTAGGTTCTCAGCGAGATGTAGAGCTATTGCAGCGCGAAAAAATAGGATCAAAACTATCTTCTTTAGAGAAAAAGTTGATGCTGAAACGCCGTCAACAATTACTGGCTCGTATGAAGACGCAGGATCGAGAGGCTGCGTTGGGAATTCAAAAAAAAGCAGAGAAGAGTTTCGCTAAAGACGCAGACTACATTGGTAGTATCCTTCGGGGGTATGCACTTGAATTAGATTTAACGATGGCCCCAGGTCAGAAAAATCTGGTAAATGCGTCACACTCGAAGGCTTTTGAGAGAGATACTGAGCTTGAACAAAAAATAGCGATACTAGATGTAGCTATGGACCGTTTGGAATCAGTCTTAGGTGGCGAAGTACTAAACGCTACAGCAGTTGATTCTGATGGGACTTTAGTTGACGGGCGAGTTTGTAATTTTGGGCCTGCAATGTGGTTTCTTTCCAGAGATACACAACAATCAGGAGCGCTAGTACTAGACAGTGGAGCCGAGTACGGCCGGATTATTGATAGCGGTGATGGTGACATACAGTCGTTGTTTGAAAATGGAATAGGCGAGATGTCTATTGATGTCACGGGAGGGAAGGCAAGAGCCATTGATTTAGTGCAATCCGATCCGCTTCGTATCTTTAAAAAAGGAGGGATCTGGTTGTGGCCAATTTTGGGAATTGCTTTGGTGTCAGCATTCTGTGGAGTGATGAAACTAATCCAACTCACTAAGATAAAAAATCCTTCAGGTTTGTGGGTTGCAGATATTTTAAAAGCTGTTCGAGGTGGTAATATTGAGGATGCCGAAGATGTGGCCATGAGTGAGGGGCATCCAGCCGGAAAGCTCATAGCAAAAGCTCTATCGTATGTGGATTCTGGTGTGGATGTTGTAGAAGAAGTGATATACGAGCAACTCATAGGAGTTCAGTCGAGCTTACAGAAGTGGTTACCATTTATCGCTGTGACTGCGGCTACAGCGCCTTTACTAGGCTTGTTAGGAACAGTTTCAGGAATGATTAGAATGTTTAACGTCATCACTGTCACTGGAACTGGAGATGTGAAGCCTATGGCAGGGGGAATTTCAGAGGCGTTGGTGACCACGCTCTTTGGTCTGGTTGTCGCTATTCCAGCATTGGTACTGCATGCTATGCTGTCCCGTCGTAGTAATGGTGTTGTGCAAAATACTGAAAAACTAGGACTGACCTTCGTCAATGGCTTGAGAAAACTCTAGTATGTATAGCATTTCCATCATTTATAAAGAATGCGCGACTGTACTAGAGCAGGGTGGAGTTGTGTTGTGGATGATCCTAGCCGTAGGAGTGTGGTTATACGCATTGCTCTTTTCTAGTTGGTGTACTGTAGGTCCTTTGAGGTCATTGATTCAAACCTGTGAAATAGCGGTTGGATCAAGCTGTAAACGTGAAGTAGTCAGAGATTATGCAGTCTTTGAGTTGGATCATTTATCGTGGGTTGAACGTCGTCTGCCTGTGATCGCTGTAATGATTGCTTCATGTAGTTTAGGAGGCTTACTCGGCACCGTGTCTGGAATGCTAGCAACGTTTACGAACATGGCTTCAAATAGCCAAATAAACCCAATGGAGAAAATTGCAGCAGGTATTTCTGAGGCGATGATAACAACCCAGGCTGGCCTATTGATTGCTTTGCCAGCTGCATTCATTTTTGCTCTGCTAAGAAGTCGTGTAGGCGAGGTGCAAATGAGTTTGAGTGAACGTCAGCAACAAACATTGGTGAAACTAGCGAATAAGAAGGAATTGGTATGAGGCGATTTAGGCATTTTTCAGATGCAAACACACAGACGACTGAGGTGAATATGTCACCACTGATCGATATTGTATTTATTTTGCTTATCTTTTTTGTTGTGACAACGGTGTTCATCGACGATCCGGGGGTGGAAGTTAAGATGCCGAAGGCAGCAAGTGCACAAGAGATCGAAAAAAATGCGATCCTGCTGGCTGTTACAAAACAGGGAGAGGTATTCTATGGTGGGCGAAATATTGGAGTCGAGGGAGTACACTCACTCGTGTCGTCAATGTTGAGTGAGGATGAGAGTCTACCAGTTGTGATTCAGGGGGATAGTGAAGCCAGTCACGGGATGATCATGCGGGTTACGGATGCCGCTCAAATAGGTGGAGCTAAATCAATCTACAGTGCGACAGCAAAGTAACGTTTTATGCAAATCAAGAGTGTCATCATAGGGGGCCTTTTTACTACATTGTTAGTGATTGGTCTTGGTATGTCGCGCTTGCTTAAATTTCAATCAGTGGGCGATGAGTTTGAGTTGCAGAAGATAGAGACTCTGACTCTCACTCCACCACCGGAGCCTGAAATTCTAGAGGAGCGTGAAGAGATAGAGGAGTTAGAAGCGCCCTCGCCGCCAGCTCCGAGTTTTGCTGATCTTAGGCCGAATATGGACAGTATGAGCATTTCTCTACCTTCTGCGCCTCCAGTGTTGGATCTTAGTGCTGAAGTGGATTTGTTTTCTTCTGGGGCAGATCCCGCACGATTGGTGGCGAAAGTGGTGAAGGTGAAGAAATCTAAGGTGAAAATTTCCAGACCTACTCCTTCTTCACTTAAATCAATTGGATTGAGCGATCTAGATAAGACGCCTCACTGTATCAGTCGTGGTCGTTTTCGATGGCCTAATAATGTGCGTAATAGACAGGTGAAGGCTGTCGTCAAAATAGAACTCAATGGGAGTGGTCGGGTCCGCTATTTGTCCACAGTTTCTGTATCTGACGAAGGCATGCGCCACGTACTACCTTCAATAGTCAATGGAAGCCGTTTTTCAGCTCCAACGGTTAACGGGAAACCTATTAAAATTAAATTCAACTGGCCCCTCACTTTGCAAAAACCATGATGTATTTTCAAAAAACGATTTTAGCATTCAGTAACATTTTGACCTTTAGCACTATCGCGAATGCTGATAATTTTACTTTGTCGAAGGAGTATTGGAAGGATGAATCCTTTGTGAGGTCATTTAATGGCTCTTATCGGATCAATGCTCGCATCGAGCCGAACGTGAACTCGGCCGAGCGTACATTACTAGTTCAGGTGCAGAAAGAAATGGCAAATGGTCAGCACGCGGCAGCGCTCATGTTGTTGAAAAATAGCCCAATATTTAAAACATCAGCGGCTTTGAAATACAATGCAGCCAATGTCAGCCTTGAGCTAGAGCAGACACAGCAGGCCATAGGGTATTACATGGACTCTATTGAGATTTTTCCGTCGTTTCGAAGAGCGCATAAAAATCTAGGTGTTGCATACATGAAAGCGGAGCAGCTGAAAGAGGCCAAAGAAGCCCTGATTCGTGCTGTTGAGTTAGGAGATATGAGCGGACCAACTATGGGGTTGTTAGGTTATTGTCACCTGCAAAATGATCATGAAGCTTCTGCACTACAGGCGTATAGATTGGCCCAAATAAGCGAGCCTACGATCGTCGATTGGAAGGCGGGCATAGCTCAATGTTTGTTGGCTACAAACCAAAGTGAAGAAGCATTGGCTCTGGTGGAAGAAGTGGTGGCGGCGCGTCCTAGCGAGTCTTCTTATCAACTACTTTTAGTAAGTGTCCTTCTCGATTTGAAAAAGGACTTACAAGCAATTTCAGTGCTCGAACTTTTACATCGTTCTGAGAAACTTGAACTCAATGAAATGGCCCTACTCGCTCAATTGCACAGCCGTTCTGGGAATAGTCGCTTAGCTCGACCATTGTTCGAACTCCTGATAGCAGCTCTTGATCCAGTCCTTTTGCCACAATATTTGAATGCGGTTGAAATTGTAATGCACAATGCGGAGTGGAGCTACGCAGCTGAGCTACTGGAGGCAGTACCAGGAGAAATTGCGCTTACTGAAAAGTTACAGAACAGACTCCAGAGGTTGAGAGCGCTGAGTCTAGTTCAAAGCGGTGAGCAAGGAGCTGAAAGGTTGTTAGAAAAGGTGCTGGAAGTAGATCCATTGGATGGCGAGGCACTGCTGTTGTTGGCAAAAGTTAAACTGAAAGATGATACTACTGCAGCAGATTTTTACCTTACGCGTGCAGAAAATATTGAATCAGTACGCTACCGAGCTCTGATAGAGTTTGGTAAACTTCGAGCTTCTGAAAATAAGTTTAGTGAAGCGTTAGAGAAATTTGAGAAAGCTGATGCTATCCACAGCAATCCTGAGCAGCGGAAATATATTTCGGCGCTTAAAAGGATGCTTTAAGCCCCATCCTTGAGCATTTATTCTGGGATCTCGGGTGAAATTCCGTGGTCTTTTGTGGTGAATACCTTGACGAGAAAGCAAGCAAACGAGAGTAGTCCGTAGCTGAGTCCTAAAATCACACCAATATCAATGATGCCACGCCAAGGTTGGGTGCAAAATTCGCTCATAAGGAATACAACGCAAAGGATTAGTATCGACAATGTTATGGCAATGATTCTAACCTTTCTCTTGGCGTAGAAGTAGCCCACGCAGAAAAATGGAGCGAAGAGTACATGTAGTGGACGTGGGTTAAGATACAGGTAGTGGACTCGGGCAGCGGTGCGTGGGGAGAATTTTTTTTGGAAGCCTTTGTACCCTTCAAAGTAAAGCATGAAGAGTGAGTAAAGTATGAGGAATACAACCTGATAGGTGCTAAGTCCATTGCTGACAGCTTCTTTAGCGTGAACAAATAGAGACTGTAGAGATTTACCCACGAGAAGGAATACTCCAAGCGCTCCCCAGATGGCTGCGATGAATTTCATGCGTTCTCTTTAGAAGGGATTGCGATACTTGTAAAGGAGAGGGATTTGTGATTTGAGATTTTAGGCTAGAACTGACACATTCTACTACGTGCCAAAGAACGACACTCATATATTGATACCTCCCATACTTTTGACGTCTTTTGCGTTGCTGTTTTGGGGCGTGACTAGCGGGAACGTTCTGGTCGCGTTGGTGCTAGCGGTGCTATTGGATTGCCGTAGGTGGGTTCCCCTGAAATGGGACTTTGATGAGGTCGCCCAAGTGAAGGCTTTTCAGTTTTCCCTGTTATTAGTGTCAGCTGGTGTCGCGATCAGTTGGATCGATGACGCTGGAGCGGCTGGGGCGCTTAATGTGATGAGCTGGATGCCTGTGATGTTTTTCCCGATTGAGTTTGTTCAGCGTTATGGCCATCGGGACACAGTGACGCTGAATTCCTTTTTCTTTTTTAGCCGTAAACGTATGGCTCAGGATAGAAAGGAAGGTCGGGAGGTGCACCCTAAACAAATTAATACAGGTTACCCCTATATATTAGGGGTGATAATGGCAGCTTCGACTGCGGAGGAACTAGAGTGGTATTTCTGGGGCGGGGTCTGTGTGTTGATCTTTGCTGTGGTGTTTTCAGTGTCTAGATGGCGGGGTATGCGTACCCGTAGTTTGTGGTTGGTTTTACCCATTGTGGTGACTTTGGGCTGGGGGATACAGTGGACGATGACTACCGCCTATTTATGGGTGAAGACGCATGTTAAGGGGTTTTACCAAAGCTCGGGGGGCGGGACGTTTCTGGCAGATTTCACTTCACATCTTGGTGAGCTAGGGAATGTCCAGCTGAATCCCATGATAGAATGGAGGGTTTGGTCTGAATCAAATCCAGAATACCTCCGCCTAGCTAGCCATAATAATTATAATCAAGGGCGCTGGACGTATGACTACCGCGTGGAGAATTTTGAAAAATTCGATGATTCATACCGAGATTTCTTTGATGCCGAAGTTGAGGTGAGCGATGGCTTAGTTACTTATTTCCAAAAGCAGGATAAGTCACTAGTAGAGCAGGCAAAAAAGAGTGATTTTTTGGAGGTTCGAGGAACAATAGTTCAAAAACAGTCAAGTTCAGTTGTGCCATCAGCTCCTGGTTTTTATGCTGTCTCTGATATATTAGGGGAAGCAACCTATGCTGAGGTGAATTCTATGGGGGCGCTGCGCCTTTCCAATCGAGACATGGTGATCAGTTATTCGTTGTTTGCTGATTCAGATAAAACGGTTCTAGATAAAGTGCCGCTGGGGGAAATCGATTTGCGAATCCCTAAAGAAGAAAAGCAGGTTATCTCAAGTCTAGCGGATCAATTAGGGTTACGTACGATGGAGGACCCAATGGAAGTGATTGATGCCATTAAGCATTACTTCTACTCGGAGTTCGAGTACTCCACTGATTTTGATCCAGGTGAAATTGATTATGACAGGTCTAAGCTCGAGTGGTTTCTCAACGATCTAAAATGTGGACACTGTGAGTATTATGCAACAGCAGCTGTGTTGTTGCTTCGAGAGGTCGGGGTGCCCTCACGTTACGCTATGGGCTATGCCGTATCAGAGCGGGGAACTGACTGTTGGAATGTTAGAGGTACTAACGCTCACGCGTGGACCCGCGCCTACATCGATGGAAATTGGATAAACGTGGATCTAACGCCGCCTAATTTCCGGGGTGTCTCATCCAGTGGAGGGATGTCAGCAATCGATTGGCTACGTGAAAGGATTAGTTTGATCCGGGAGGATTTCTTTATCTGGAGGCAAGATCCTTTAAATCGGACGAGTCTGTTAGTTAAAGTCTCCATCATTGCTGTGTTGTTGTTCCTTTGGATCATCTACAGGCTTTGGAAGAATCGCTCACGAAAGGTGACTCCAAAGTTGATCCTTGCAAGTTGGAGTGGCGATACTGTTATGACTCCATTGCATCGACTGGAACGAACGATTCAGAAGAAAGTTGGATTGCGTGCTGAAGGGGAACCGTACTCAGTTTGGGTTGAGAAATTAATAGAGTGCGATGGAGTGGACCGAGATCTTGTAGCCCAAGTGCTCAAAAGTCACCAAAAGATGCGTTTTGATCCAGCCTCTGAAATTGATGAGAAAAGGCTAAGGAGCTTGGTGAAGAAGCTTAAACAGCAGACGCGTAAAGGGTGAGTAGTGAGGCATCTGAATCCTTGTTGCCTAGGCTGAAGTCAGCATCGTACCCGTCGAACTTCCAGCGACTTTGGTTCAGCATGAGAATGAGTTCAGGTAGCAAGTACCATTCTAGGTCTTGATGAACATACTGTTCCTCAAGTATGGTGTTAGAGTTGTCGCTAATAGTGTAGTGCTGATCACGAGAAAGTGATTGGGATGTCCTGTCAATCTGGTGGCGAGTCTTGCACCTAGCTATAGTGCCATCACTGAGAGTGGTTTCTTTGTCAGGGTGCCAAGCATCTGGTTCTAATGCGTCTAGAATTTCTGGCCAAGGGATAAACACAGTGATGTAGAGGCCTGCACCTTCACACGCCATCCCGCGTAATTTTATGAGTGTGCTTAGAGCTGCATCTCTAGAAAAGAGTTGTAAAGTGAACGCAGGAATCGTGATGGCGTCATACTGAGTTGACGTTTTGTGCTGAGAAATGTCAGCGAGGTAAACCTGTGGACAGAGTCGCATCTTTTGGGCTTCGCGTTGAAGAAGAGCAAGCATGTCCTTGGAAATTTCAACGCCTTCAACGTTGTAGCCTTTTTGTAGCAATGGAAGGAGTAGTCTGCCTGAGCCGCAGCCCAATTCTAAGGCTTTACCTGGATACTTTAGCAGAAATTTCTCAAGTAAATGGGATTCGTCAGCGTCTGGCTCATTGTTCCAGAATATGTCATGGAGGCGAGCTTCGAGATCTTTGTACATGGTCGTTTAGTTGTCAGGTTTCGGATCAACAAAGGCGTAGATAGTATTTCCGTTACTCGGCGCTCGCATATCATCGTGTGCCGGACGTAGGCCTTTATCGGCACTATTTGTGAAGAGCAAAATTGCCTCAGGATGGTGCTCCAAGAAGTTTTCGTAGGTGAATTGGTCGGAAAGCTTAGTCTTTTTGATTTCTTTGCCGTCCAGACTCATTCGGGAGAGTTCCTTGTGGTTAGGTCGTTTTGGAAAAATAATCCGACCACGCATGTGTGACGCTACAGCAGTGGTGTGGTGTGATTTGTCATCTAGCGGGGCCACCTGCCAGACCTCGGCGCTACCAAAAATGTGGGTGAATTCACTCGCCGCGAGGCTGTTGACTTCATCGTTGTGGGTGCCGGCTACGAGTTGCCCTAGTCCAGCAAAATCCAGTTCGTCTCCGACGTATTCCGACAGAATGCTAGCGCGTTTGGCAGGGATTCCATCGACTGTTGCAGCGGCAATGTTGGAGTAGTTAGTGTCAAGTAGGAGAACCTCATGGCCGTCCTCGAACAGAGCTTTGGCTATTTTTCGGATCCAGCCATCAGCTCCCGCAAACAGGACGCCTCTTGGGTTTTTCGCTGCTATACCCAATCTGTTGGCTAGTGGTGCTGCGAGTAAACCATAGATAGTGACTGTGCCGACAATGACGATAAACATCATGGGAACCATGAGGTTTGCTTGCCCGATGACTTCCTGTGGGAATCCTTCCACATCGTCAGCTGCGTGAGTGAGTTCGAGCGCAAAGATTGCTGTTACAGCGGCGGCAACAATTCCGCGAGGAGCCAGAGCAGCTAAGAATAGACGCTCTTTAGTGTTTGTTTGTTTAAGGAAGACTGTGGAGGCAAAGATGGAGATCGGGCGGACGATGATAACCAAAAACGCGATGAGTCCGAGTCCTGGGAGTAAGGCATCTTTCAAGCTAGCTATATCGACTCTGCCCGAGAGGACGATGAAAAGAAGTGAGATGATGAGTGTTCTAAGAGTCTCCTTAAATTCTAGGATATGTTTGACTGAGAAGGATTTTTGGTTTGCTAGGGCAATTCCTAATACTGTGACAGTGAGCAATCCTGATTCCTTTTGAATGGCATTTGATGCTGAGAATGCGATAGCGATTATAGCAAGCAAGAAGACTGAATGGAGGAAGTCTGGGATGAGATGTTTTCTCAAGAGTAGCTCGATTACTTTCGCTAGTAAAAAGGCAAAGACAACACCAATAAGAAGAGTGATACCAAGTGAGTACAGTATCGTTACTTTAGCTTGTTCCACATCACCAGCTAGAGCGGCTTGGAATACCAGAACTGCCATAATTGCTCCTATTGGGTCAACAACGATGCCTTCCCACTTCACTATAGAGCTCATCTTGCGAGAAGGCTTAATATGTCGTAAGAGGGGAGCGATTACTGTGGGGCCGGTGACAACTAGGATAGAGCCTAGAATTGCCGCAACTCGCCAATTCCATCCAAGTACATACATGCCAAATGCTGTGATAAGCGCGAATGAAATAGCCACTCCAACTGTGCAGAGTCGAAATACCGGGCCTCCGCTTTCTTTGAGTTCTGAAAATTTTAACGTGAGGCCTCCTTCGAATAAAATAATGGCAACGGCAAGCCCGACGAGTGAGAGTATGATTGATTCACCCTCTACTCCAGGGAGATAAGTGTCGATATTAACGCCGAATAGTTGGCCTGCTGCGAAGCCGAAAACTAAAAGAAGAAGGATAGATGGTAGCTTGAAACGCCATGCTAACCATTGTGCTAGAATTCCTAAGCCTAAGATGGAGGTTATGTATATCCCGAAATTAATTCCAATAGAATCGAACATTGAATTGC
>NZ_JBDOPO010000253.1:0-2738 GCF_039830215.1 Rubritalea sp.
CAGCTCTACTCTCTAGGCTACATGGGTATGTATAATCCAGATTAGTAGTTCACTAAGCATACTTTTTTTGCTTTCTCCTTCATCCATTTTCCTTCTCAATCCATCCATGTCCGATCCAAATTTCGAGCAACACTCTAGTGCCCCATCCAGCCCCGACGGGACATCGCTCCGCCCACCTGCATTTAGCGAGTTCCACGGGCAGGAAAAAATCAAAGATCGGCTCATTCTCATGGTCGAGGCAGCCCAGCAGCGCGACGACGTTCTAGAACACGTGCTTCTATCTGGCCCTCCAGGACTAGGAAAAACAACCTTAGCCAACATCATAGCTGGCGCCACTGGCACCCAGCTCCACACCACTTCTGGACCGCAAATTGAAAAAGCTGGCGACCTCGCGGGTGTCCTCACTAACGTCCAGAAGGGTGACATTCTCTTTATCGACGAAATTCACCGACTCCATCCAGCTGTAGAAGAATACCTTTACCCCGCCATGGAAGACTTCCGACTGGATATCATCATCGACTCAGGTCCATCTGCGCGGTCGATCCAACTTAACCTTCCGAAATTCACCCTCGTCGGAGCGACTACAAGAGCTGGTATGCTTACCTCCCCACTGCGTTCGCGTTTTGGTTTGGTCAACCGCCTAGATTATTACACGCGTGACCAGCTCTCTGTAATCATCCAGCGATCCGCTGACCTTCTAGAAATAGCAATCAAACCGGACGGAGCGAAAGAAATTGCTTCACGTTCCCGTGGTACTCCGCGTATTGCCAACAACTTGCTACGTTGGGTACGCGACTTTGCACAGGTACGAGGCGATGGGGAGATAGACGCAAATACTGCAACCAAAGCCCTAGGCATGATCGACATCGACAATGACGGGCTTGATGAAATGGATGTGCGTATTCTCGAAGCAATGATCTATAAATTCAACGGCGGCCCCGTAGGCCTCTCCTCAGTGGCTGTAGCAGTAGGTGAAGACGCCTCCACGCTAGAAGAGGTCCACGAGCCCTTCCTCATCATGCAAGGCTTTATCAAGCGCACTCCACGTGGCCGAGTCGCCATGCCTGCAGCCTACAAAAAAATTGGAGCCACGCCCACCAAAGCTCAGGGTGAACTGCTTTAGATTCGTTAAATAATTGAAAATATCAGTTCCACACATTAAATTCCTTGACCCAAGTGCGCTGAACTGTTTATCTCCGCACCCGAAACAAAAATTTCAAAAATTATGGCAAAAGTATGCAGCATTAGAGGATCAAAAGTACGTGTAGGTCGCAAGATTCACCGTTCTGGTCTCGCAAAGAAAAAGGGTGGTATTGGCCGTCACGTGACTAAAACAGTCAAGCGTAAGGTTTCTCCAAACCTACAAACTAAGCGCATCTTCGTTCCTGAACTAGATCGCTACATCAAGCTCAAGTTGAGCTGTAAGGCGATCAAGACGATCAACAAGAATGGCGCTTACGCTACACTCAAAAAAGCAGGTATCATTAAGTAATCGATCACCTACTCTTTCTAGAGTAACCAATTTTAAAACAGCGCACTCCTTATGGAATGCGTTGTTTTTTTTGCCTAGTACCCCAGAGAACTAAGTAACTCATTCGAGATCACTACTCCTCAACCACACAAGGCACTAGGATTCCATCCCTCATGCCGTGGATCTTTTTCTTATCTGCGGGAACGATGGTAGCTAGCGTGCCACCGAGTTTAGTTTTTCCGTTCTTGTCGGTGAAGTAGTAAGGGCATAGTCGCACGCGGCCCTGCATGATTTTCTCCTCACCGGTTTCTGGGTCGAAGTAAGGATGCTCGACCACGCGCCCAGCATGGTATTCCTGCATCACCCATGGTTGGTGATCAAATTCTAAAGTCGCACCTTCAACGGCAGCAGCCCACTCATCGCGCGGCATGTCGTGCCCGATTTGCACACTCTTGGAGCCCCAAGCGAGTTCGCTGAAGCCACTGACCTTGACGACAAGGCGCCGCTCTGTCTGACTAAAGTCTCCAACGTCCGACCACTGGTTGACTCCAAGACGAGGCAAAGCGGCATGAGGAGGAAGCTCAGCAGGATCCATCATCCAGCCAAAAGGAACAACCTCTTTGACGCGGTCGAGATGCTTACCACGCATGGCTTCTTTCCAATACCCTTTCAGAGCTGGAGTCCAAAGTAAGGCGAGCCAGAGCTTTTCCTCTAGGTGTGGCTTACAGGGAGAAGTGAGATTAGCCTGAGCTGCGAGCTCCTTGGCGGCAGAAATATTTTCCCAATCGAACCATTCGAAAAATCGGTAGGATGCCTCATTAGTAGCCTCAGCTGACTCAGCGGTCTCCACACGGAAGTTGTCTCCTAATTGCTCAGACAACCATTCCATCTCAGGTCGGTAATCGGCACTTTCTTCGGAAACGAGAATACGCCCACCGTCAGGCATCAGTGATTGGAACCCTTCAATGACACCATCGCGCTCACCAAAGATCTTAAACCCTGCGTCAGCATAAAGCTGGCTTAACCAAGTGGTAATTCCCATTCCACCAGGAACACTATCTAGCTCAGTTAGAGCGAAACCGTTCTCGGTAAGAATCAGATCGGGACGAATCACCCCTGGCAGAGCATCACGCAGTTTAGGCGAGCGTTGTTGGTCGATCAACCATTGTGGTTTACCCGCATCTAACACCTCTGAAATCCAGCGAGGCACCCTACCCATTGCAGAGCGTTGATAGAGAGCCTCACTAGCCTTTTGAAAATTAGCCAG
>NZ_JBDOPO010000129.1:0-2706 GCF_039830215.1 Rubritalea sp.
AATCACCGAGATTCCAATGAGAATAGTCGAACTGAAGGACTTGGCAGCAATGGCTGAATCGATACCAAAAATATGGAGCACGAAGACAGCTAACAGCTGAAGGTAGTAGGCGACGGATATGAAATATGCCAAAGCTAAGACCATTCTGGAGGCCAGAGCCACCCGCTGAGCCGTGCCATGCTTTGCATTTTACACGGGTTCAAAATACTGAATATTATAGCGAATAGCTTCACCCACGCAGTAGGCGACTACCAGCAACCCAATCATAAAGAAGAGTGACGCGGGTCCAGCTATCCCACCAATCAACGGAGCGCAGACCAAAAACCCACTGCCCATGATCGAGGCTAAGGGGGTCAATGTAGCTCGCCACGCACTGGAACTGTTGAGTTTTTTTGAGAAGGCGAGAAAGCCTGCAATAGCTAAGGCAATCGCGATGATGAGGTAGACCACAGAAGCATTTTAGCGGGGCTGATTATTCTAACGATGAAAAAAGTGTGAAAATGTTCTAAGGATATCCAAGTTGGTGTGTCGTACTTAATAGAACGCGATGTCACAAACTCATGACCCCGTGCCAATACAAGTTGATGGGAACTCCCGAACAAGCCGAAACCTGTACTCCGAAAGTGTCTATAGAAGACTGCTTTCGCGATGAAGAGTCGCCGCTGCTGCGCTATGCGTATTCTTTAGTGCGCCGCCGCGAGGTCGCCGAGGAGCTAGTGCAAGAAGCATTCATGCGCGCCCACCAACATTGGCACGAAGTCGAACAACCGAAAGCCTGGCTCTACCGAGCCGTGCGCAATTTAGCCCTCAACCACCTGCGCAAACACAAGCGCGAGTCGCTGAGTGAAGAGGAACTCCACGAGGAATCGCACGTTCTACCAGACCAACAAACCCGCCGGCTAGAAGTAGCCGCTCAGTTACGGGCCTTGATGGCCGAAATGTCGGAGCCGGATCGCGAATTGATCCGGCTGAAGTATGAAGAAGACCAATCCTACGCAAGCATCGGTGAGAAACTGGGCATTGGCGTGGGCAATGTCGGTTACCGACTCCACCACCTGCTCAAGTCGCTAGGCGACGGGCTCAAGCGTGTGGGAGTGGATGGTGCTGAATAATTTTATAGAAAGGAAACAACAACCATGAATGATGAAACTATAGGTGTGTGGCACGACCCGGAGGTCGAAGTGCGCATTGTGGCCATGGTGTTAGGCGAAGCCAGTGCCTTCGAAAAAGCGGAGCTCGAGCGGATGATCGCCGAGGACTCGGGCTTGAAACAATTTTATGTGGAAATGTGTGAACTCCACGGAGGTATCGCATCGGCGGTTCTTCCAGATGACGATGCCGAGTGGAAACTCTCAGGTGAGCGTCGCAACTGCGTGCTTGAAAAACTTGGGCAGAAGACTGAGCCAGTGGTTTCCGCAGCCGTACAACCGGAACCAAGCACCAGCCACCACCAATGGCGTAGCTTCATGAGCATAGCCGCTTGCTTGCTAGTCACCTTGTTCATCATGGCATTGATGTTTCCCTTGGAGGTGACACAGAATGTCAAATCGGCTCCTGAGATCATTTCGTACTCTGCAGCGCCTAGTGACGGGGAAGAACAAAGTGAATTATACTTTAGAGAATCTGAAATTGTTTGGGCAGATAGAGCCCCTCAATCCGAAGCTTCAGATGATCCATTTGCCGATGACAGCGCTGTGTTTCCGAAAACTCCCGCAACCCCAGTCGATAAGTTAGAAGGGAAAAAGGATTTCAACGATGTCACGGAGTACGATGCGTTTGCTGAGAACACCGCCCCAGCTCCTACGGATGAACGGAGGTGGGTTGGAGAGGAAAAGGCTAAAATGCCGAGTAAGAAAATTACCCAAAACCTGCCGGCTAAACCACAGAGCAAGGCTGTGCCATTGGTCGGTGATGTGCCTGTGAATGGGAGACTTTTTGCTAAAAAGAACAAAAACAAAGGTGAGAAGAGTGAGGCGAGCTATGCGTTCAGCGTAGATGAGGAAAGCATTGAGAGACCAGAAATGACCAATGGAGTGGCGCGCAAGCCGTCGGCTCCGAGTTCAAGTATGGCGAAGGTCATTGCTTCTAATATGGCGGACCCAACAGCTGTTCCGGTGCCAGATGCATCGGTGGCACAGCCTTCTCTAGAATTTGGTAACGGAGATGACTTCGGCGATGGCTGGGGAGACGGGGATGGCTCTGGCGGGGGTGGGTTTTCTGGGGAAAACAGCTTCAAAACAGCCAGAATGCCTAAAGCTAAGAAAGGCCTTTCAAATGTTGTCACTGGGGGGAATCGCTCTGGCGACTACGCAATAACAAGAGAGAATATTGATAGCTTCATGAATAACCCCGAGCCTGAGAGTGAGGTGGTTGTTCTAGAATCTCATCAACTTGGATTCGCTTCGCTAAGTGATGACGGCATAGCTGCTGAAGGAATTGCGATAGAAGGTTCAGTGCATGCAAAAACAGACACGGTCACAGCTGAAATAGCAACGAACCTCTACCGTGCAGGAGGTCTCCAAAACCTAGGAAAATACGACGAAGCTGAGGAAGAATACAAAGAAGTTCTCCGCGTAGACCGCTACAATAAAGCCGCACGCCGTGGTATGGAAAAAATCGCAAGCATGAAGTCTGATTACTACCGCGCTGCCTACGACCAAACACGTGCTGAGTTGCTGATGGAAGTGGATGAGGCCTGGGAGATTG
>NZ_JBDOPO010000337.1:0-2704 GCF_039830215.1 Rubritalea sp.
GATGAGTATTTCAATCGGGACCTGAAGTCCGAGCTAAGCAAGCGACCATCACTTCGAGGAAAAGGTAAATTCAAGGAAGTGGCGAACCGAGAGCCCCTCGAAAAACTCATACCTCAAGTCGTGATTCCGAAAATAGGAAAACTCAGCGCAAAGGACAAAGAGAGGCAATCGACAAAAGAGTGGAAAGCCCTAGCAAATAAACACAGCGCCATTGAAAGTAACATCAACTGTCTCGAACAACACGGGCTAAATCGCTGCCCCGATAAGGGGTTTAGCGCCTATCGTCGCTATGTCGGACTAGGAGTGCAGGCCTACAATCTGCATAAAATAGGCAACCACATTTTAGAAAAATGGAGAGACGCTGAGAAAAAAGATCGATCAATCGATCGCTTAGACTCGTCTCACGGTCTAACTCCTATAAGAATCCCTCCTCGAGAGTTGGAGGCCGCACTGTGCTCAGACATCACCAAAATCCAAGATCAAGGCTCCAGTTGACCACTGTGAAGCCTCTTAAATTTAAGAAAAACCACGGAACTCAACTCCTTTCATGAATAAGCTCGCGCAATTCATAGAAATTAGCAGTTTCCAGCCAGGCACTAATTATTAAGTAACCAACAACCACCTAAAAAACTCCATCGTGGACACACGATGGAGTTTTTCAGGTGGTTCTTCGAGTATCTCCGCTCAATATCTCTTTAAGAGTCCTAGTACCCCAAAGTTTTGAATATTGCTAAGATTGGAGTAATAGATTTAGCGCCCCACTGAGTACTCACAGCTATTTCACAGTCAGATAGTTGGATAATTTGATCGTCTGCAATGAAGTGCCTTTTCCTATTCGTGGTTTCAAAAATATCCAAAGCCTTCTCTTTAGTCGTGAATACACCTCTACTTCCGCTCATTGGGAATACCTCCAGCAGTTGATCATAGTTCAATGGACCATTGTCTTTCACATATTGCTGCACAACAGCATGAACATAGCGACCTTTCGGTAGCTCCTCACCGTTGAAAGTGTACTTTGTGTAATCCTTTTGCCCGATCGGCTTGTCTCTCCCCTTTTTATCAGCACTCACGTTCGTGACACTTGATAAAGTGAGTACGCTCTGGATCAACTCACCAAAGTCAACATTTTTAGGTGCAGCCTCTTTGATCAGATTTAGTAGCGAGGAAATGCTGAATACTTTATTTTTGAGGTAAGGGTCTAGTATCGAGGATCTGTAGACGATTTTCTCCCACTCCTCGTCAAACTCTACAGTTGAGTCTAGAATTTGCTTCTCGTCATCAGTAAGCTCTTTTAGACGGAGTCGTTGAGCAATTTTTTCGTCCCATACGATAAAATTAGGCTCCTCGACCACCAGCTCGTACAACGCCGGGTAAGCAATCTGGAGGCACACCAGGCCAAAGTTAACTAGTCGCTCAACTTTAGACTCACCGAGCTCTCCTTCCTCAAGTTGGTTCATAATCTGGATGAGGGAGATCGTATTGATTAGACGCTTTAGTGCACGAGGGTTAGTTCCCACCGAACTTAATGTCATCTGGACGATCGACGCTTTAAAATCCGCATCACCCTGCTGATCAGCACCTAGGTAGCCGATGTCGGAAAGCGACTGGATAAGGAAGTCTTCGATAGAGTACGACCCTACAGGCATGCTAAAAGGCAGCTGGATAATTTTATCAAAGAACGAACGAAACTCTCTTTCGTTTTTCTCAGTCAAAGGCCCGAACTTAGGCTCCAAGCCCTTGATGACGATTTCATAGTCGATCGCTAAAACAAAGATACAGTTCTCGACTTCGAAAATATTCTTAATCAGCTCTAGGATCTGTACAGCTACAGGTGGATCGATTCTATCCAGATCATCGATGAAGAAGAGGAAACCTTTGTTGGTATTACCTGCAGCTCTATCCAATTCAAGGCATTCCTCAATAGCATCCTCAAGCGCTTTACGTAGAGCCAAGATACTCTGATTAGCGGGGCTATTGTCGATAATTCCATCGACTATTTCACCGCCATTCAGACCTGTGGTGGAGGAAACAGCTGTCTTCGCCGCAGCCCTAGCGACAATAGAAAGCGCCTTCCCGAGTTTCTTGCCCAACTGATCAGCTTTGGTCTTATGCTTCTGCTGAATAATTTGGAGGACTTGGGCTGTGAGACCTTCAATGATGGAGACGAGAGTTTCATCTGGACTCTTCAGCAGTGAATACTGCCATGTGTTTACCCATACTGAATAGAACTCAGCATGTGGGTTTTCATCAGTCTCACACAATGTGTGTTTGATCTGATTCATCATACTCGTTTTTCCACTACCCCATTCTCCTTGGATAGCAATCGTTGTTGGCATACTTGCCGACTTGATGAAAAGATTTAGAGCTTCCAGGTACTTGTCTGTCCCCAAAAGGTCTCTGCCACCCTCCTTACGGGGCTTATCGATGATGTTAGTTGATGTTGTCATATGAGTATTTAATTTGCATCTGGTCGTTGTTCAAGTTAAGCGGTGCACTTCCGGTTTGAATCCAAGAGCTCTCAAGAGTCCTACTATGTGTATTTGATTGGATTCGAAGCTCCTCTCTTGGTGTATTTACTAGGAACACGTTTCCCAATATACCTACTTTTAATTGCCTCTGTAGCTTCTTCACCTTTGAAACCGTAGCGTCCTAGAACTTCCTCTCGCCCGGGGAAATTAGCTGGTGTTGCTTCGAGCCACGAGTG
>NZ_JBDOPO010000127.1:0-9185 GCF_039830215.1 Rubritalea sp.
AGATCCACTGGCCAACGGGAAAATGAGTGCTGAGGGAATCGCCGCTAGAGATCTCATCCTCTATCAATATTGCAAGAAGCATAAGATCCCTTACGTGATGACTCTAGCAGGTGGCTACAGTAAGGGGGCTTGGAAAGCTCAAATGAACAGCATCAAAGGGCTGATGAATGCTGAGTAGTGAGAAGACTACTTAGCCCGTGGGTGGGCGCTTTTGTAGGACTCCTTCATGCGCTTCGTGCTAACATGAGTGTAGATCTGAGTCGTCGAGAGCGATGCATGACCCAGCAGTTCCTGGACTGACCTTAGATCCGCACCATTGTCCAATAGATGCGTGGCGAAAGAATGGCGCAATTTGTGAGGGGTTATGTGAAAGGGGATACTAGTCATGCGAAGGTATTTCTTCAGCATGGTGCCAATCGAGGTGGTCGAGATCCCTTTCCGGCTCTTATTGATGAAGAGCGGCCCTTCATTGACACGCGCTGAGATACGGTAGTTTTGCACGGCTGTGAGAGCGTAACTCCCAATGGGCACAATCCGTTCTTTAGATCCCTTGCCTAGAATTTTCGCAACCCCTTGGCTATGATCAATATCACTGACCTGAAGTTCAGCTAGTTCGGATAGGCGGAGGCCCGTTGAATAAAAAAGCTCTAGAATTGCTGTGTCGCGCAGAGGCAGCCATTCAGGCGCCTGCTTTGACAGTTCCGCATTCAATGGTGCTTCTAAGAGCTCTACTACCTGAGTTTGGTTTAGGATAGTGGGTAGCTTCCTCTCCTGCTTTGGCATCTGAAGATCCACTAATGGGGACTTCGCTAATCCGTGACGATGGATAAGGTATTTATAAAATGAACGCAGTGCTGAAAATCGCAAACGAATGGTCGAACGCGCCATTTCTAACTGCATGCAATGGTAGAGGTAATCACGAAAATCTTCCTCCGTACACGCCTTCCAACCTGGGAAACTACTTTTCTCCATGTGGGTTTGAAATGCTGCTAGTGCCTGCGAGTAGTTTCGTAGAGTTCTCTCGGATGCCGACTTCTCAACTCGCTGGAAACTGATAAACCCATCGCTTAGTTGATCGTCAGTGTTCATACCGCTGAGTTTTGCTACTTGCTACAATCGGGACAAACGCCAAAGAACTCGAGCTCGTGGTACAGTCCGGTGAAGCCAGTGGATGCTGCAATTTCACGTTCAAGCGCATGGACTGGGCACGGAGCCTTGATCGGTTCGATCTTACCACACTCAGAACAAATGAGAAAATCTTGATGGCGGCCTTCCAGCAAAAGCGTGAAGTACGCAGCCCGTTCATGTAGACCAAGTCTTCGCACCACTCCTTTATCCGTGAGTCGCTGTAGAAGTCGGAATACAGTAGCTCTATCACACTGAGTGTTCAGGTTCTTATGCTCCGAAAGCTCAGCTAATGTCATCGGCCTAGGGGAGGCTAGTAATGTGTCGAGAAGTAGCTCAAGCGCCTTGGTGCGGCGGAGCCCAGATTCTCGACACTGATTAATGAGGCTGGCGGTAGTGTGTGGCATTGATATCAATGTGTAATGCTAGACTATTTTATGCAAGCCTTGTCAGACGGTTTAGTACTCCACGGAGGATTCATTTTTTATACATACAGCACAGGATCAGATACGTTATTGCTAAAGAGGTACAAGAAAGCGGCTCCATGAACTTGACAGCTCGCATTTACTAACTTATGGTTCAAGATGTTGTGATTGCATGCTCTTTACTTTCTTTCGGAAGTTAACATCTACTCGGTGGTCATTAGACGCCTCAATGTAGCTAGTGAAAAGGTCATGTATGAGCTGATCTTCGTAGGAGAGTTACCCGCAACCTTTGGGTCGTACTTAGGAGAGACACTTAGGGGTTGATGAGCTTCCCATCACCTGTTTCGATCGCGTAGTTCTTCATAGAGCTTACAGAGCTCCTTGAGGATTTGGAATGCTCTTTCCTTAAGGTAAGTTTTATCCTTGGTGTAGGCGTAGTGATCCCAAATATTCTGAGCAAGCCATGCTGCATCGCCAATGACCCAGAGGTAGCTTGATCCTCCGAAGATACCATTCTCTGAGCGAGTCGCCCAACCGTGGAATAGTATTGCCGCAGCATTTATTCGTGGCATCGATTCGTGCACTCTACACGGGAAATTGGTATTCAGAAAACGGCTCGACACTCTCGGAGAGGGTTGTCTGGTCAGCCATCCAGCAGTTCATCTGAGTGGTAGTCAGAGCGCCAAGGTTGATTGATGCTTTCGTTTAGCGTAAATTGTACTAGATGCCTTAGCTATCTGGTTACTGATAGGCTTATGTGGGTTCTTCACCAGTCCAGTCTTTATCACGCTGATTGATATATTTGTGCCAGTAGCAACGATCACAGTGAGATTATCGCACACCTTGAACGCGATTTTCCTTTATGAAATTGCGCCTTTTCTCCTTCGTGCGGAACTTTGACTTGGGTTGTGTAGTCGAGCGCGATCTTGTTAGTTGGTTTATTGTGGCGATGAGAGTCTGGGTATTTGAATCCGACTAAATCGCCAGACGCGAGAAGGCTCTGATCCTTTCCCTTAACCTCAGCACTCTGTCTATCGATGATCTCTAAAACACCTGTGTGAGAGCTTTTTTTGTCTGTATCAAAACGAAAAACCATCACGCCTGCTAAATCCGTCTAGAGGGTCCACTACCTAAGTGGGTGGATAACTCTAGCGCATCAAAAGTAATTTTCTTGGATTGGGGAAGTGAGTGGGTAATTTGTGCGCGTGAATATTTTGTTGGTTGTTAGGGACCGTGAGTCCTCCGCTGCACTGGTGCAATGGTCATTAAGGTTAACTGGGGGAAAGGCCTCCAAACTATCCGTACTTCGTGTGAAAGACGGGCCATCTATTGGTGAGACCGTTTGGGGTGTGGAAACTCAAGATGACTGGTGGAATGGAATTCAAGAGGTCGTAGACTCTCAGAGTTTTGTTGCTATTGAGTTGGGTGAGGTGGAGACGGCTAATATACGCAAATCTGTCATGACTCAACTAGCTCAGACAAAAGCTAGCTTATTGGTCTTACAAGACAGGATGAGCCACCCAGATTATTATAGAAGTGCTATTCAAGGACTGGTGGATTCAGTGTATAGCGCAATCATGATTCTCCGCATTGGGGAAGGAGACTCAGGTAAAGGCAAGGTGCTTTTGCCTTGTGCGGGCGGGCCCAATTCTCGACGAGGCTTAAAGTTAGCAGCCGAAGCATTTGGGAAAGAGGTGACAGCCTTTTTCGTGCAACCAGATACTGATGATGTGGCAATAGAAGTGGGTGAGCGCAGACTTGATCGCTTTCTTCGTCGATCAGGAGTAAAACCTGAGGCAATTTCGAAGCAAGTCAGCCTAAACGACTCGGTGTATTCTGCTATCCGTGAGGAAGTGAGTGGGGGGAGCTACGGCATGATGCTTATTGGAGCCTCTGGTGTCAGCTCAGTGAGAAGAAAACTCTTCGGTACGGTACCCGATAAATTGCTCCGAGGAACGGAAGGGATGAGCGTGGCGGTGATTCGCGGTGAGAAGCCTATTGGGCACCGCTTACGGAATCGACTTGAGCGCAGTCTCCAGCTTTCAGTGCCACAGCTTAACCGTGATGAACGTGTGGCCCTTTTTGCTGACATTGAAGATAAAAGCCGTTGGTCGTTTGATTTTGGTTCCCTAATGCTACTGGCAACAGCAATCGCAGCTTTGGGCCTTATTGCCGATAGTGGGGCGGTGGTTATTGGCGCGATGCTTGTTGCTCCATTGATGACGCCCTTGCTTGGTGGAGGCCTGTCTGTCGTGCAGGGAAATTGGCCGCTATGGAAACGCTGCCAAAAAGCTGTGGGTCTTGGTTTTGTTTCAGCTTTGGTGGTGGGGTACCTGTTGGGCACTATTGCTAAAATTTGCGGTTACGGGCTCACCGATGAACTCATCGCTCGCGGTGCTCCTAGCGTATTGGATCTGGGTATTGCTTTTATCTCAGGCGTTGCTGCCAGCTACTGTTTGGCTAGGCCAAAACTGAGTGGAGCTCTGGCTGGTGTGGCTATTGCGGCCGCCTTAGTGCCACCGATCGCTACGACAGGAATTTGTTTGGCCTTTGGTAAATACCAGGTTGCTCAAGGGGCTGCTGTTTTATTTGGAACTAACGTCGTGGCTATCGTGTTAGGATCCGCAATGAACTTCTTCATGGCAGGAATCCGAGGGAAGGGAGGCCAATCAACAGTCTGGGCAAAACGCACAATGATTGTGTTCACTCTAGTTATGTTCGGGCTGATGGTTCCATTGTCATCAGTGATCGTGAAGCAACTCGCTGGTGGTGATGACATCACAGAAGTTTTTGTTAAAGTAGCCGCCACTGATGGACTCATTGTGAGCTCGGTGAAAAAAATGCCTTATAAAGCTGGGGTGCAGGTGGTTGAAATCACCATCGACAGCTCTCAAGCAGTCAGTGCCGAAATGGTAGAACTGCTTCAGAGTGCCGCGAATACACACTCGAAACGAAAACTGAAGGTTCGCGTGATCACTCGCTTAATGCGAGAGAGTACTGACTAACCTTTAGTGACACGTGTGACTTTACCTTTTTTGATGGCAAAGTTAAAGCGTTCTGGACGGATATCCATGGTGCTTGGCTGTGGTTCACCATCTATCTCGACAACTCGGGATGGGATCTTGTTTTCCTTAGCGAGTGCATGAGCCTCTTTTACGCTTAGACCGATGAATGACTTCTCAGTGAGCATCTTTTTGGCAGTGTACACTGTAGTCGAGTCCATTAGCAGTGTGTCCATTTCCTTGCGCGTGACCGCCTTGTAGCCATCGCTGTAGTTCCATTTTTGGCCAATCACATAGACATCACGTGGCAGCTGAGCAAACTTGCTTGGAATCAGAACGGAGTCAGTAGCTTTTGACAACATCGCCGCTGACATGCCTTCCTTTTGCAGCGCATTGCATACCACCAGCAATTTGTTCCCTTTTTTGTGAATACTAGTAATGTTGAGTGACCAAGCAGGACTTGGCACATCAATAGAAACTGTCACCGGATTGATTTTTGGAGTTTCAGCGGCATGCGCGAGGGGACTTAGAACAACAACACAACAACAGAAAATAGTCTTCATAAATGAAAGAGCGTAGCCTAGTTGCATATTTGTGCAAATTCACAACTAAAGAGTACTTTGCCGTGCACTGTCCTTAATCTGGCCTGTACCTGAGATTCTGTATTGATAACTGCAGAGCTCATTGAGACCCATTGGTCCGCGAGCGTGGAGCTTGTCCGTACTGATGCCTATTTCAGCTCCAAAGCCAAACTCTTCACCATCCGCGAATCGTGTGGATACATTATGAAATAGGCACGCACTATCGATTTCAGATTGGAAACGCGCCGCAGCGTTAGCATCAGTGGTGATGATGACTTCACTGTGTTGCGAGCTGTATTGGTTGATGTGCGACACTGCCTCATCTAGGTTAGCCACAACCTTAACAGAAATGGTAAGGTCTAGATATTCGGTGCTCCAGTCCTCTTCGCTTGCTGCCTTTATATTTGGAAGAATGGAACACGTGGCCTCATCGCCACGGATTTCAACACCGCGAACCTGAAGTCGTTGAGCGAGTCTTGGAAGAAAGGATGCAGCCACATCTTCATGAACAAGAACCGTCTCCAATGCATTGCAGACAGATGGCTTTTGGGTTTTACCGTCATCGATTATCGCTATTGCGAGATCTTGATCAGCAGCCCTGTCTACAAAGGCATGGCAGATTCCATCATAGTGCTTAATGACGGGCATTCTGGCGAGACTCACAACGGTCTCGATGAGACCTTTTCCTCCGCGAGGAATAATCAAGTCGAGGTATTTATCCATGCCTGCTAAAACTTTGACACTCTCGCGGTCCGTGAAGGGGATGAGCTGAACTGCACCTTCTGGGAGGCCGGCTTTTTCTCCACCTAATTGTAGAGCTTCAGCGATTGCTTTATTTGAGTGGATCGCCTCGGAGCCACCACGGAGGATAGTAGCATTGCCAGATTTTAGACAAAGCACAGCGGCGTCTGAGGTGACATTGGGGCGACTCTCAAAAATGATCCCTATCACTCCGATAGGCACTCTAACTTTTTCAATACTGATGCCGTTAGGTCGAGTCACAGTGTCCAAGGATTCTCCGACTGGATCAGGGAGGTCAGCCACTTGATCGACACCTGCAGCAATGGATTCAATACGCGCGGCATCGAGTCTCAATCGGTCAAGTAAAGCTCCGCTGAGCCCCTTTGATGCACCAGCTTCGATATCTTTAATGTTGGCATCAAGGATAGTGGTGGAGGAATCTCGCAAGCCTTGGGCCATGGCGCGCAGGATGGCAGACTTCTTTTTAGGGCTCAATAGAGAGAGTGCGTGTGCTGCGTTGCGTGCTTTTTGACCCATTGCATAAATGGATGCGTGAATTTCCTCTGATGTCATGACTTTGGCATAGTGGAAAAACGCCATTTTGCCTAGCCTGTTATGTTGCCAGCTTGTCATCGTACGACAGTGTGCTAAACATTATATTATCGATGAGACGGCTGATGATATGGTTACGTCACGGAGCACTGGTGCTTGAGTGGCTTCTCGGGGTAATCTGGTACTTAGTGACGTTCTGGATCCCACGAAAAAAGGCGCACCCAGTGGCTGATGTGTACAACGCATTGCACCATCCGAAGGGGATTTACCTATTTGGGCGCGTTATGGCACTGCGTGTGATGACGGCTCCGAAAGCGGAAGATGGCAAGTGGGAGAACTTTAAGAGGATGGCTAGTAATTGGTTCACTCTGGATTTCCCTAATGCTAGAGTTGAGGTGAAAATTGGTGATAGAGTGATTACCATTAGATCTAACAAGGAAGGCTATTTCGAGCTCCACGATACCTGTGATGAAAACATCACAAGCGTGATGGTAAGTTTGCCAAATCATGGCTACTCAGCAGAAGTCGACTTGATAGGGAGTCGGGATTACAAAGACATGGTAATTATTAGCGACGTTGATGACACTCTAATGGAGACGGGATCGGTCTCCATGGGGAAAATGCTAGAGACCACTTTATTTGGAAATTCACTCACGCGTGAGCTGGTTCCAGGAGTGGGCGGCTTAGTCAGTCAACTTAACTGCAATGGGGCACACCCAGTCTTCTACGTGACAAGCTCACCGTGGAATTTGGCAAACTTTTTGAAGCGAGTTTTCCAACGAGCCAAGCTGCCAGACGGTGGATTATTCATGACCAACTGGGGCCTCACACCTGAGCAATGGCTTACTCCTAGCCATGACCAACACAAGCGTCAAGCTATTGATGAGGTCGCCTCTTGGTATCCAGATGCTAAGTTCATCCTCATTGGTGATGACAGTCAACGCGACCCAGAGATTTACGCTGCAGCTTTGGAGGCCTATGGATCAGACTTCGTGTTGGCCATCTTAATTAGAAGCGTGTCAGGGGCTTTGCGAGCAAACGAGGTCAGATCTAAGTATGAATCAGTGAATGACGAATACGGAGATTTCACGGCCAATATAGCCAAGGACGCGAGTGAGATGCGTATAATTTTACAAACAAAAGGAGTGCTCTAGAATCCAACTGAGGAAACAACATTATGACAACGAATATAGAATTTGATATGGCCGTCATTGGTGGCGGAAGTGGTGGCTATGCAGCTGCTAGAACTGCTGCCGCGGCTGGCAAGAAGGTTGCAGTGATAGATGGCGCAGATGAACTCGGCGGTCTTTGCATTCTAAGTGGGTGTATGCCGAGTAAGGCTCTTATAGAGTCTGCGAACCGTAACCTTGTCGTCAGAGAAGCTTCGGAGTACGGCATCAATGTGACATCGAGCAAAGTAAACCAAGAGTCCGTCATTGAGCGGAAGCGTGCTCTAATTAAGGACTTCTCCGATTATAGGTCTGAGCAACTGCAGGATGGTCGATTTGAACTCATTCGAGGTCACGCAGCATTCTCTGATCCCAACACTCTAGAAGTGCAATTAAGGGATGGCGGCTCAACTACTGTTAAAGCTAAAACGTTTATCTTAGCAACAGGCTCGAGTGTTTTTGTACCTGAGATACCAGGCTTACATGAACATGGTTATCTGACCTCCGATGACGTTTTAGATATGGTTGACACTCCTGACTCACTAGTGGTGTTAGGCGGTGGTGCTATAGCCTTGGAAATGGCTCATTATTTCGAGGCAATTGATAAAGAAGTGACCGTGATTCAACGCAGTGCCCACCTACTCACAGGTATGGACGTAGATCTAGCTGACGAGTTAGAGGCGGCGCTCACATCACGAACTATGATGATCGAGTGTGATACACAGTTACTGCGCGTTGAAAAAACATCCGATGGTAAAAAACGTGTTATCTACGCAAAAAATGGCGTCGAAAAATTTGTTGATGCCGACGCAATACTTGCAGCAACCGGTCGCAAACCAAACACCGCACACCTAGCTGCGGAGCTTGCTGGTATTGAGCTCAACTCTAAAGGGGGGGTCGTTGTAGGGTTAAATATGCAAACCACTATGTCACATATATTTTCTTGTGGTGACGTCTGCAGTCCTTATGAGATTGTCCACATCGCAATTGAGCAAGGGGAGTTAGCTGCTGAGAATGCTATCAAATTTATGGAGGGGAAGAGTGATTTTGGCAAAATGAACTATAGACTCAAGCTCTACGGAATTTTTACCGAGCCTCAAATTGCAGCCGTAGGCTTGACTGAGATCGATGCCAAAGCTGAAGCTCGTCCAGTAATCGTAGAAACGCATCCATTTAATGATCACGGTAAATCAATGATCCACGGCTCTAAACATGGATTTGTTAAATTAATTTGCGACGCTAAAACTAAAGAGATTCTAGGTGGTGCGGTAGTCGGTCCGGAGGCTGCGGAACTCATTCATGAAGTTGTTGTTGCCATGGCATTCCATTCCACAGCGGGACAGTTCGCAAAAATCCCACACTACCACCCGACTCTTAGTGAGATTTGGACCTATCCAGCTGAAGAAATTGACGAATCATGATTGAATCAAAAATAGTTAAAGTTAATAGATTACAAAAAAAGCGCGACGAGTAATTCGACGCGCTTTTGATATTTATTATGCTTAATTGAAGCCGTTAGGTTACATGTTTGGGAGCTCAATGAAGCCTTCTAGCTTGCGTATACGTGTAGGGTGTCGCATTTTACGAAGC
>NZ_JBDOPO010000127.1:9195-11941 GCF_039830215.1 Rubritalea sp.
TCATCCAGGAAACCTTCGAGCTTCTGAGCCCGTGTAGGATGTTGCAACTTTCTGATGGTCTTTGCCTCGATCTGCCGGATGCGCTCACGTGTTATCTTGAAGATTCGTCCTACTTCTTCAAGTGTGCGGCTGTAACCATCCTTAAGCCCGAATCGCTGTTCCAAGACTTCACGCTCACGCTCAGTGAGAGTGTCGAGGACATCGATAATTTTCTCTTTAAGCATTGCGAAGCCAGCTTCTTCCATTGGATTTTCTGCAGCCTTATCTTCGATGAAGTCTCCGAAGGAGGTGTCATCAGAGTCGCCCACTGGAGCCTGGAGTGAAATGGGCTGCTGGGCCATCTTGAGAACGGCACGGACACGTTCTACAGGAAGGTGAATCTCCTCTGCGATCTCGTCTGGAGTCGGTTCGCGACCGTATTCCTGAACCAACTGCTTCTGCACACGCATGAGCTTGTTGATTGTTTCGATCATGTGGACCGGGATACGGATAGTACGTGCCTGATCAGCGATCGAGCGGGTGATTGCCTGACGGATCCACCATGTTGCGTAAGTAGAGAATTTGTAGCCACGACGATATTCAAATTTCTCAACAGCTTTCATGAGGCCCATGTTACCTTCTTGGATAAGGTCGAGGAAGGAGAGTCCACGGTTAGTGTACTTCTTAGCTATTGATATAACGAGTCGCAGGTTAGCTTCGACCATTTCAGTCTTAGCTCTGTAAGCCATCTTCATCCAGTGACGAAGATCCTTATTATTTTGAGCGAAGCCTTCAGATGAGAACCATGAGAGCTGTTGTGCTTCACGAATCTTAGTTTCAAATTCTTTCTCGTCAGGATGAGCGTCAAGCTTCCGTTGGTACTTCCAGAACTTCTTCTGATACTCTTCTACAACCTCACAGAAATCTTCCACAACCTTCTGCTTGTAGTAGAAACGTTGGTAAATCTTAGCGACCATTGTGAGTTGTTTTTCAAGTTCATCTTCGAGCTTGGCCACACCACGTGGATTCTTAGCATTGAGCTTACGGAAAATATCGTCGGTCTCCTCATGACACTGACGGAGCTGATCACAGAGCTTAGGAAGCGTCTTCATATAGCGCTCACGTGATTCAATTTTCTTGTCGAGAATCACTCGATCAAAACGTTCCTTACCTTTGATGAGTTTATCTGCAAGTTCCAAGTACGACTCGGAAACAAAGCCGAAACGGTGAAGGTACTTCTGAACTGTGAGTTCCGCATCTTCAATGCGTTTCGAAATTTCCACCTCCTGCTCACGCGTGAGAAGGGGGACTTGACCCATTTGCTTGAGATACATACGGACTGGATCGTCCAAGATATCTAACTTCTGCTCAGTTTTTGGCTCGTCGTCGCTGGCGCCTTCACGCTTCTTGTCACGGTAGCGGTCAACTTCTGATGCGTCAATAATATCGAACTCCATAGAGCGGAGTCGCTCGAGAATTGCTTCTACGTCAGCTTGCTCAACGAGGTCATTCGGAAGAATCTCGTTGATATCATCGTAAGTGAGATATTCTTGCTCTTTAGCTAACTTAATAAGATCGCGTACCTTCTCCTGAATCTCAGGTGTATCGATACGGTTCTTGGGAGTTTTCTTTGCGCGCTTTGCTTTTGCTTCAGCTTCCGCGTCAAGGAGAGCTTGTAATTTTGACTTAGGCTCAGCAGATGCTTTAGCAGTTTCCTTAGTTGCTGTTTTTTTTGCTGCTGTTTTTTTTGCTGCTGTTTTTTTTGCTGCAGTTTTTTTTGCTGCAGTCTTTTTTGCTGCTGTCTTTTTTGCTGCAGTTTTCTTGGCCGCTGCCTTCTTTACAGTAGACTTGGCTGCTGCTGTTTTTGTTGCGATTTTTTTCGCTACTTTTTTAGATGCCATAGTTAGCTAGTGGTGAGCTGAGGAGAGTGACGTGTGCACAGGTCACCCGTAAGATTTGTCAACACGCTACTGCGCGTAACAAGAGAGGAAATCTCCTTCACTGATAGAGATTCGTCAAGGCATTTCGAGGCCTGTACTGTAATTTTAAATGGAGAACTCTTTCCTGAAAAAAGAGAGAATTCTGGAGGGTGATTAATAGGATTCTGAATATCAATGATCTATCAAACTTGAAACTTACTCTTGGACTCGCTCAACATGAGCGCCCAACGTGAGAAGCTTTTCATCTATATGCTCATACCCACGATCGATATGGTAGACACGATGAATCTCGGTGGAACCTTTAGCTGTGAGAGCTGAAAGCACAAGTGCTGCGGATGCGCGCAAATCAGATGCCATCACGGGCGCTGCCGAGAGAGCCTCAACCCCCTCGATTACCGCTATCCCACCATCCACCTTAACATCCGCCCCCATACGGCCCATTTCAGCGCAATGCATGAAGCGCTGAGGGAAGATTGTATCTTCAATAACTGAAATTCCTTTTGTTATGGCAAAGAGTGAAGAGAACTGAGCCTGCATGTCTGTAGGAAAACCGGGATGTGGAGCTGTGACAATTTTAGCCCCTGTAGGATGCTCGCCTGGTGAAACAGTCACAGATGTTCCAGATTCATTAAATTGAACATTATGACCTGCTTCGACCAGTTTCTCTGTGACAGGTTCTAAGTGCTCGCGATTGACTCGGTTGAGTTTGATGCCGTCTTTACCAGCAGCCATTGCTCCAGCAACCATAAATGTGCCAGCCTCGATACGATCTGGAATCACTGTGTGCTCCACACCGTGGAGTTTCTCAACCCCTTCAATTGTAATCC
>NZ_JBDOPO010000022.1:0-2693 GCF_039830215.1 Rubritalea sp.
TGGCAAAGCCAGCAAAAACCTCGGTATTACCAGCTCAGCCAAGCTCAAAGTATCGATGGCCGTATTCACTCTCATCACCCACCAGTAACCAACCACTTTTAGGCCGATTATAGGGACCGATGACAAGAATCTTACCTTCTCTGAAAAAACATTTCCTCGGCCACTGCTTCGACTCAATGAATGAGTACACACCCACAGTTGTAAACAAAGAGCCTACTCAAGAAAAAAACAGATAAGCTGTCAAACTCCCCCTCCACTGAAACCACTTCTTTCCACCGAGAAGGCTTCGAAGAACAGTACAGACACAAAACACTCATAGTGAGCACACAATAAAAAAATAAAAAATATAGAATTTTGAGAATAAAATCCCCGCTCCCCCCCTCTTAACCATGTGAACAGAGTTTAAAATCCTTTTTTAAACAGTTTGAACAAAAACTCCAACAAAGAACGCTTTCACAGTCGGACCGGTGCGACACCTTTCGTGCCCTAAAATATATCAGCTCAGACATCCACACTGGTCAGAAGACCGTAAGCAACTAAAACAAACCATGAAATCATACGACAGCGAGAACTCACTCCGAATTTACCTTCGAGAAATCTCAAAAACTGACCTCCTGACACCCGCTCAGGAAGTTGAACTTGCTGAGAGGATTAAAAACGGAGACAAAACAGCCAGCGCCCACATGATCAAAGCAAACCTTCGCCTAGTGGTGAAGATTGCCCAGGATTATTCTAGCTACGGCCTGCCACTCTCAGACCTCATTTCAGAAGGCAATATTGGCCTAATGAAAGCGGTAGAGAGATTTGATCCAGAAAAAGGAGGCAAGCTGAGCACGTACGCTTCATGGTGGATCAAGCAATCAGTCAAGCGCGCTCTGGCAAATCAGAGCAAGACGATTCGTCTGCCTGTACATATGGTTGATAAAATTTCAAGGATGCGCCGCATCTCGAACATGCTAGCTGAAGATCTAGGACGTGAACCAACGAACAGCGAACTTGCTGAAGAATTAGGCATACCGCGCAAGAAGCTCGCCATGCTCAAACAGGCTGCCCAGCGCCCTGCGTCTCTGGATGCCCCTGTGCAAGAAGGTGAAACCAGTGAGTATGGAGAAATTATTAGCGACGAACATGCTGTGGATCCAGCTCTCGCGCTCGAAAACAAGAATATGCACACCCAACTAGACGGTTTATTAGATGTTTTAGACGAACGAGAGCAAAGAATCATCGACGCCCGTTTCGGCTTAGACGGAAGAAACCCTAAGACTTTAGAAGAAGTTGGACTTGAATTTGGAGTCACTCGCGAAAGAATTCGTCAACTTCAAAATGTTGCGCTTGCCAAGATGCGCAAAAATCTGCGCAAGAGAGATCAGCCAATTTTAAAGCGACTCTCAGGCGGTTTTGCTGAGGCTTAATAATACGGCAATTCAAAAGCGATTGGCATGTTAGGTATGTGAGCGGCAGATGCGAATCTGCCGCTATTTTAGTCCCGAATTAAGCAGCACACTGACCCTCCTCAATCACATTCAGTAATGTGCGAAATCCTCACGAACTCATCCATCTCCAACTATTTATCCGGAGATCAATGGAAGCCGCTCTTTTCGAGTGGCTCCCTGCTCCAAGGAAAAAAACTAGCGCGCGCAAGTAAAGTCAGCCAATCAAAGGGCGCTCACTTAGCGACTGGAGACGTCGAGATTGTCAGTTATGTGCTGTCCGATTCAGCCCATCAACACGAAACTATTATTGCGCTCTGGTTAGAAAATGGAGAAATTCAAATAGACGCATCTTGCTCATGCGCAGTCCAGAGTAACTGCGAACATTGTGTCGCCAGCATTGAACATCTCAATAGAGGAGAAAGGCTAGCTATCGCTTTTGGTGAGACTCCACACCTCGAGGGGGTGACTGAAGGAAAAACGATAGAACTCTCCGATTCCCCAGCTCCCCCTACAAAATCGGGCGAAGGCCCGAGTTTCCTGCTGCGTATCGAACGCCGCAACAGCTCTGACAAGACTGGTCCTGAGCTCTACGCTAGCGCGTTTGCCATCTATGATGGACACAGAGTAGCATTAGAGCCATCTGGCCACCTCCTACCAATTGTTACTGCTGAACGCAAAATCACCCGGAAACGAGAAACTGAGATGTCTGCTTTACAGACTCTCTACGCCCTCGATCTTTTACCACTGGATCGCGCAACATCAGCGAAGAAGATAAATTTCGACTCTCGCCCCAAATGGATGATCGCTGACGACCCGGAACCTACCGAGTCAGGTAAAGTTTGGACACCCGACAACAAGCAATGGCCGCACCCTGATTTCTACTGGCAGCGCTTCCGCCACGAGGCCACCAAAGCTCTGGAAACACGAGATTGGGAGGTACAATTCTCAGCACACGTCGGGCTCAAACCTCTCATTTTCCGCAGCGAGACCTGGAAGGCCGAGATGGTGGAAGAAGCCCAAGGGTGGTTTAACCTCTCCGCAGGATTTGAAATCGATGGCGAAGATTTCGAACTTCAGCCCATTCTCGCAGCATTGTTAGCTAATAACTTTCTGGAAGCCACCGAAGGCATGCCCAAGGGCCAAGAGTTCATGATATTCCTTCCAGATGGTCGCGGACTAGCACTCCCCGTTGGACGTTTTCGCCATATGCTCACCACTCTCGGAGAGCTACTCGAGTACAAATTTACTGACGGGCCTATC
>NZ_JBDOPO010000078.1:0-2683 GCF_039830215.1 Rubritalea sp.
CATTGCTGCCTGCAGACCCTCGCATAGCAGAGCTCCACCATTGCCAATAGTTTAGAGCTATCACGCTTTTCTTTCTCTTCAAGACCAGCACGATCAATTCCAATCTTACTGGTTAGAACCTCGGGCTTCAGCAGACGGGTTCCCTTTGCTCTAGAACCTGCCACATCGAAGCGTTCAACTAAGCCGTGGCGCATCAAGGCTACAAGGGCACTCCCTACAGCCATGCCATTTTTTACGTCTGCTCCTTGCTTAATTTGATCCAATGTTTCATGCACTTCAAAATCACCATCTGCTTGGTTTTGCAGATGCTGATAAACATTGCATATAGTAGCATAACTAGGATTCACGCCCTCAATAAAGAACTCCTGAGTTCGCGTGTCTGCATAGTTAAATAACAATTCACACATTGCAGCCTCGCCGTCACGGCCAGCTCGGCCAGCCTCCTGGTAGTATGCCTCGACGCTGCCCGGTATTTCAAAGTGGATGACAAATCTCACATCCGACCTGTCAATACCCATACCAAAAGCATTCGTCGCAACGGCCACATCAGCTTCTTTTTTTATGAAAATGTTCTGCGTTTTCTCACGCCTATCATCGCTCATTCCACCATGGTAGGCAATACAACTCACTCCCCAGTCGTGAAGCATTTCAGCCACTTCTTCCACACGCTTGCGTGTCGCACAATAAACGATCCCTGTCTTCCAGCGTTTCACAACCTCTCGGATTCGTTTATATTTTTGTTCATGTTTTGAGACAGACGTGATCATTAAGGAGAGATTTGGACGCGCAAAACCACTCACAATTTCGAAGGGTGAGCGAAGATCTAACACCTTTAGTATATCAGTCCTAACTACTGGAGTCGCCGTAGCGGTCAGAGCAATACACTGCGGTCGTCCGATCCTATCCAAGGCTTTGCCTAGGCGCATATAATCAGGTCTAAAATCATGCCCCCACTGGCTTAAGCAATGCGCCTCATCAACAGCAAACAGAGCTAAGTCCACTTCCATTAAAGCGCTAATAAAACTCTCTACCTTGAATCTTTCTGGAGCAACATACACGAGTTTGTACTCACCCGCACGCATACGTGAAATTCTATCTCGCTGCTCTGAGAACCCGAGCGTCGAGTTAATCATTGTTGCTGGGATCCCTTTGCTCAGCAAAGCATCAACCTGATCTTTCATCAAGGCGATCAACGGACTAACAATGATGCTCACGCCTTGAAGACACAACGCTGGAAGCTGGTAACAAAGAGATTTACCTCCACCTGTAGGCATCACGACTAGACCATCTTTCCCGGTCATAATCTGCCCAACTACCTCATCTTGACCGTCCAGAAAACCATCAAAACCAAAGTACTCTTTCAGCGCCGCTAAAGGCTGCTTGATCACACGCTCATTCATCGTATTAAGAAACTAAATCGCCAATAGAGCCAAAATCTGGAACAAACAACCGCTTATAGAGCCTGCTCGTTGAAACGTCAGTCATACTAGCCATAAAATCACATAACAATCGTTGTTTCTGTTCTACGGTAGCAGCTGAATCCATCTCTTCTGAAATGGCATCTGGCAGCAAATTGTAACCAGACTTTTCTCCTGAAATATAACGCGCACTCAACAGCTCCCACAGCCTCTCTAACATGTAATTCCCTTTATATTCTAACTGATTCAATTCAGGAGATAAAAATACCACCTCATAAGCCATCTTTTTAAATAGCTCTGACTCCTCCTTAACTTTAGAATCAACCACTAGATCATAATGGTATCGATTAGTCGCACCACTCATAAAATTGACACTTTCCTCTAGCGAAACTGCTTGTAGATAAATACCAATACGCCGCCCAACCATAGGCTCAATCATACCTCCACGAATGGCCGCCAACAATTCCCCTACAGCGGATTCATCCTCACGCGAAATTTGTAATTCATCGGCCCATCTCTCGATTTTTTCAATGGTTAAAAAACCTGCTCGCACACAGTCAGCTAAATCATTCAAGGAATAGGCCACATCATCAGCCCAATCCATAATTTGGCATTCTATCGATTTAAAACTCTCTCGAACCTTTCCAGGAGAAAGTTCTAAAGGAAAATCCCGACCTTCTAACACCCAGTCAATGTAGCGAACTTGTTGATCATAAACAAAATGATTCTTAGGGGCTTCCCCAGCATTGGATGACTTCAACTCTGACCAAAGTGTCTTATATTTCAGCACTCCATCCAGAAACGCCCTAGAAGGGTTCATTCCAGTCTTCCTTGAACTAAAAATACGCTCTGTGAGCAAACGTAGAGTCTGTGCATTTCCTTCAAAGCCTCCACACTCTCCCATCAACTTGTTCAGCGCCATTTCACCAGCATGTCCATATGGAGGGTGACCTAAATCGTGCGATAAGCAAATGGCCTCCACCAAATCGGAATCAACATAGAAATCCTCCGATAACAAATCTGACGTCTTCTTGAGATACTGGCAAATTGAACGTCCTATTTGGGCTACTTCAAGTGAATGCGTCAGTCGAGTCCTATAGAAGTCATACTCACCACTCCAGAACACCTGAGTCTTACTTTGTAACCTACGAAAGGAAGGAGTATGGAGCACTCTGTCACGATCGATTTGAAATGTCGTCCGAAAGTCGTCACGCGAAGCTTCAGTTGTCAGTCTCTCGGTGTCGAAGGCTGTATAAAAAAGATTT
>NZ_JBDOPO010000286.1:0-11757 GCF_039830215.1 Rubritalea sp.
TGCTGGACTTTTTGTCCGTGTTGATCGACACCTGTAAGGAAGTAGGACTCTTCACCTTTTTGCTTGCGGTAACGATTGAGGACGTCGGCTAGCACTTTTTCGTAGGCGTGTCCGATGTGTGGAGTGCCGTTGGTGTAGTCGATAGCGGTTGTGATGTAGTACATGTCTAAATGTGTGATGTTGAAGTTGGAAGTCTGTTAGTCGCGAGTTTTGTCGACTTTACCGCCAATGCCTAGGATCGTGGCGTTTTGTTTTGCGTGTTCAGCTTCTGCGATTTGTTTGTCTTGGACGTACATCTGCGAGAGTGCGGTCCACGCTAGGAGGTCGTTTGGCTGAAGCATGGTTGCTTGGATGCCACAACCGATTGCTTCCTTGATCTCACCAGTTTTCATGAGTGCCATGCCGAGGGCTTGCCAGCCATCAAAGAATGTTGGATCGAGCGTCACACACTTTCGATAGCCTAGGATGGCTGATTCTAAATCACCAATAGCGAGATCGCCTGTGGCGTCGTCGAATGTTTCTTGGAGCGTGTCGTTCATTGTCTTTGGTATTCAGCAAGTCAGCCCGCTGGTGTGGCGGGCTGAGTTAGTTAGAATGATAATGTGAGCGTGTTTGCCTACTGAGCGTTAGGGAGCTTGAGTTGACCATTCGCATTAGCCTGTTCTTTTAGCCCGTTGATCCAAGCGTTGAACACCCAGTATTTGAGGTCGTTGGCTGCTTGCTCTAAAAGCTGAGTTTCCTTTAGGGCTTCGTCACCTTGAACAGTCAATGTGCGAGTTGTGACGTAGATGATCGAGGCAGAATCGTCAGAAGTGGATAACTTGTTAGCCACTGTCTTAGGTGCTGTGGTCTGTGCAATTCTGAAGAAGTCTGCGGCGTTAGCTACATCTGCTGGAGGTGTAGTTGCGTTGAAAGGTGTAAGTTCAGTCACTGTAAATTTCGCTTCTTTAGCTGCGTCGACAAATGATTTTGAGTCAGAGACTGCTGCTGTGAGGGTTGTTTTAGCATCTTTAGCTGCTGTGATCATAGCCTCGACTCCACGTTTCGCTATTAGGTCGGCCTTGGCATCGTCTGCCGCTTCAGCGTAGGTCTTAACTTGGGGCTGAACGTCTTCATCAAGGCGTATAGCTATGTTGCCGTCACGTCCAACTGTGAAGTTGTCAAAGTTGTGATAGATGTCATCCGGATTGAACTGCTTCGCAAAAATAAGGGACACCAACTGAGTGCCTTGCGGGTAGTTCTTTAGGCTGAGTCTTTTAAGTTCTTCAGGTGCGTTGTCGATAGTGAATGCCTCGGTCTTGACGATTGTGAAGTCTTCACCGGCCTCTTCTTTTGCTGCTGCTGCTGCTTGATCAAAGTCTTTACCTTCAGAATCTTGGACTTGGTCTACAAAGTCAGAGAATATTTTAGTGAGAATCTTAGTGTGGCTCTTACGTTGTTCTGTCCATTTGACGTGCTTCTCTTGGTATTCCAGGTTTTTCTTAGATGCTTCAGTTGGGTCAGCGTCAGCTGCCGGCGTTGGGCGCTTAGGTTCGCTAGAATCCTCGAGGTTAGTCAGGACGTAGGTGAGCTTTAGTTTGCGCTCAGTTTTGTATTTGTTCTTGTGGGTCTCCCAGTAGCTTTTTATTTCGTCTTCAGAGGGAGTGATAGTTTTCTCGAAATCTGTAAGTTTGAAGGAAACAACGTTCATGCCAATGTCTTGCCGGCTGAGTTTGTCTTCTGAAATCGTGATGGCCTTAGAGGGAGTGAGTCCGCCTCCGATGAGATCACGAGTTTTGGTGAAAACGATGTATTCTGCAACGAGTTGCTGGAAGTCTTTTTCTTTGAGTCCGCGATTACCAAGGCTAGCGATGTAGCTACTATAGAGTTCTGGATCGTGGGAGCCGTCACGTCCTTTGAACATAGTATCTAGGATGTATTTTTGCGCCGCTTCAGGAGCTGAGTAAAGACCGAGTTTCTCGGCAGCTTGTTTGAGGAGGATGCGGTTAGTGACAAAGTTGAGCTGACTTTGTGTTTCTGATGTAGCATTGCCGGTAAGTGTACCAACGAATTCTCTGAATTTGAAGTAGTCGTTGTAGTTCTGAAGTTGGGCGAGCCGCTCAATGGCCAAGATTGTGTTCTTGCCAGCCTTGCTAAAATCATTTTGATCAAGAGCAATATCGTTGACTTGCATGAATTGATTGCCAGCACCACCGCCGGAGCCGCCAGGTTTCATGGTGAGGACTAGTCCAGCTGCGAGGAGGACGAGGACGACGACCATAAGGCCGGTGTATTTACGCATGTTTTCGATCATGATCTGTGGCGTTTTCAGTTAGATAGTTGTGTGCCGTATCGGGCACAGCAAGCCCGGCTGCGCTTGTAAGGGCAGATACCGCAAGCATCAACTGCGAAATGAGGTTTTTATTGTGGCTAAGGTAGGGTACACGAATTTTGTTTCAATTAGCCACCCAGTCTGGAGGGGGTATGCTTATTGTAGATGCTGGAAGGGGGGGATTCCGGAGAATTAGTACTATACGTTATTTGAGGTCGGGTTTTATCCATGGAGGCGATGGATAAAGAATCGCATGTTTTATGTCTAAAGTAGCCTAGGAGTAGTCAAATCTTTACCTTGTCCAGTCCACTCATCTAGCTAGTGGAAAGGTCTAAAGAGTTTTCACTAATCGGGCCGCGTATGCTCCGTCGGTTTTGTGAATGGCTGGGTGGATGACCTCATCTTTTTCCAGTTTGATCTCCGGGTGTTCAGCTACTAATGTTGCGATGAGTTCGGAGTTTTCTTCCTTGTCGATCGAGCAAGTTGAGTAAACTAAACGGCCACCAGGTTTTAGGCAGGCAATAGCATTGCTGAGAATGAGTCTCTGTAGTCCGCAGACGTCCGTGATGCTCTCGGGGGTCATGCGCCAGCGAGCGTCAACTCGCTTGCGCAGTACGCCAGTGTTAGAGCATGGAACATCAAGTAAGATGGCATCGAAATGGTTGATCCATTTTGCTGGTGCTGGCTTGGTCCAATCGAATTCTTCTGTCTCAGCTATATCAATACCGAGGCGAGTGAGGTTGCGGAGTAGGCGAGGTAGTCGTTTTTCGTTTGAGTCAGTGCAGAGTAGTGAACCACGATTTCCCATCAAGGCTGCGATCTGGGTGGCCTTGCCGCCAGGTGCGGCGCAGGCGTCGAGAACGATTTCGTCCGATTTTGGGTCTAATAATGTGACCGAGTGAGTTGTCGCCGGATCTTGAATGTAGATGAGTCCGTCATCTATCCAGTCTTTCGGCGGGAGCCCGCTAGATACGAAGAATCCGTCGTGGCCTTCGAGTTCTTTAATTCTGGTCGTGGGGGTTACTATATCTGCTGACTCAGGCTTGAGTGGGTTGAGTCGGAAGGTGGTGAGTGATGGTTCTTGGTTCCACTGTAGTAACTTGATGGTGTTATCCTCGCCGTATTGTGTGGTCCATCGATCGACGAGCCAGTCTGGGTGGGAGTAGCGAATAGCTGGTGCTAGAGAATCGACTGATGCAAGCATCTCCTCGCGCTCACGGATAGTGCGGCGGAGTAGGGCATTGATGAGTCCGCGGATACCTTTACGGGCCGAGTTGACTGTCTCGTTTACTGCTGCGTGGTCAGGGAGACCCATGATAAGGAGTTGGAAGAGCCCAACTCTGAGATGGCAGCGAACTTGAAGGTCGATCTCACCATCGCGTAAGTGGTAGATCCAGTGATCCAGCAGTCTGCGGTTGCGTACGACCCCGATGGTGAGGGCGTTGAGTAAATTGCGGTCCTCTCTGGATATTCCGTAGGCGCGTGCGGAGTTGTCGACAAGCGTCTCGGCATAGATGTGGCCGCTTTCCCATTCCTCTATGGCTTCTGCGGCCATCCTGCGAATATTGGTGATCATGAATGTGAGTGTGTAAAATTAATGGGATTCGAGTTGGTTTATCTCGTTTTGAAGATTTATTTTAGCTTGGTCTTGCCAGTGGCTGCGAGCGTGCTCGGTGTGATAGATATTTTCCCGTAGCAAGAAGTTGCGTAGCACGTCGCAGCGTTTTTCACGGTACATTTCTGGTTCAACCCAGTCGTATTCTTGCTGGATTGCGTCTGCGTAGCGTTGGTATTCTTCTGCGGCTGAGCCTAGAATTGAGAGATCAATGTCACAGATGATTTCTTCTGATCGCATGCCGCTAGTTTCCTTGTGTTGGGTGGCCATAATGAGCGCCACGGCCTCAGTTTCTAGTGGGTGGCCGCGGAGGAAATGTGTGAGTAATGCCGCGCTATAGTCCTCATTGTCGGCGCGAGTATTTTCGTAAATGATATCGTGGAACCAGATGGCTAGCTCAATGCTGTCGCAGGCTTTATCGGCTGGTTTGTTGGGCCAAGAATCAAACTTTTCTAGGCAGTCGTGAATGTGCTCAATGTTGTGGTACTTGCGTTCTGGTGAGGTGTGCAAGGTGGCAATGGCTTCCCACGGTTTGCTGGGTTCAGTGATTTCAATGCGCTCAGCAAAGCTGGTCCAGCGTCTTTCGAGTGCTGCGAGTATGGAGTCGGTAAGGTTCAATGCGAGAGGTGTTAGCCGCCGGCTGCGATGGTGATGATTTCGAGGGAGTCGTTATCCTTTAGCACAGTGGAGTCGTAATCACGAGGAAAGGTTGCCACCTTGTTGTGTTCTACTACGAGTGGCTTATCTGCAAGTCCTAGCTCTATGAGTAATCCAGTGACGGTCTTGTCTTCAGGGAGTGGGTGGTTGTTTCCATTAAGTATAACGTTCATTCTTAATTTTTAATTCTTAATTTTTAGTTCCTGAGCGCTAAACGGCATAGCCTTTTAAGCGTTCAGGATAGCCTCGTCCCAGTCTTTCCAGACTGCTTCGTATCCTTTGCTTTGGATTAGCTCGGCAATCTGACCTGGGCTACGCTTGTCGTCGATGGTGAATTGTTCCGTGGCCTTTTGGCAGGGCTTTGGTTCTTCTATTTCCACGCGACGGCCTTTGACTGTAAGGTGGAGATCATCGTTGCCGGCACCGGTGTAGCCGCCAGGTTCGGTTTGTGAACCAGCCGACATGTGAGTGACTCCGAGTCCTAGCATGGAGTCGCGGAGATTTGCTGGTTCGCGTGTGGAGAGTACGATGTTGACGTGGGGGAAGCAGATACGGAATGCTGCGGTGAGTTGGACAAATGCTCGATCGTCTAAAAATAGGTCTGGATCAGGAGCGTATTGGTAGTTTCCAGCGTACGGGCGCATGCGTGGGAATGCGACGCTGAATGATGCCTTCCAGCAGTGCTTATAAAGGTATTCGAGGTGGGCTGCGAGAGCGACAGCTTCTTGGCGCCACGGGGCTAAACCGAAAAGAGCTCCAATGCCAATTCTGCGGAAGCCGCCAGCATAGGCGCGCTCCGGGCACTCGAGCCGCCAATCGAAATTTTTCTTTGGCCCAGCGGTATGGAGTTTGCTGTAGACTTCACGCACATAAGATTCTTGGTAGACGATGAGGCCTTCGCCGCCGTGCTGGACTATTTCTGCGTACTGGTGGTCTTCCATCGGACCTACTTCGATGGCGACAGTGGGGATGAATGATTTAATGGCGTCGATGCAGTTCTGCAGGTAGCCATCTGAAACGAACTTCGGGTGTTCACCGGCGACGAGTAAGATGTTGCGGAAGCCTAGCCCATGTAAGTGGCGCGCTTCGGTGACGACTTGCTCGATGGTGAGTGTGGTACGCAGAATTGGGTTGTCCCTAGAAAATCCACAATAGGTGCAATTGTTCACGCATTCGTTCGAGACGTAAAGCGGCGCGAAAAGCCGCATCGTCTTACCGAAGTTTCGACGAGTCAGTTTCTGTGACTCAGCTGCCATTGCTTCAAGTTGCTCATTGGAAGTGGGGGCAATAAGGCGCTCGAACTTCTGGAGGAGTGCGGACTTTTGCTCTGGGAGCTTGTTGAATGTATCGACGAAGGACAAAATTGTGTGTTCGTTATGAGTTGGTTTTTAAAGCTGTCTTGTGCTAGTTTAAAATGGCTATGCCAAATATAATGAAGCTAATGACGTGCTGCTTTATGGTGAAGGTTGCAATATAGGAAAGGTCGTTGAATAGAGCTTCACAGTCCATTCTTGCTATTGATGCTGTTGCGTTGACAGTTAGTACGCCTAGTTCTTTGATATAAAAGCTAAAAAATAGGTGGCCAATGGCTATGTTGACTAGGGTAGAGCACTTTGCTCGAGTGATTTTTTATGAAGTGGAGTTGTACTTGTAGCAGAAAATGCTGAGCGATAATAGTGGGGTGAGGGTGGAGATCTAGTAATAAGGGTGTAGTCCAAGAATTTCAGGGCCGAAATCACAAATGGTGTCGAGGGCGCTTGTCTTGCTTACAGCATCTTCCATTTAGTTATTACGAGCGAGCTCGACTAATGCTTAGATCTTTACGCTTCGATTACGTCGTCACCTGAGGCTAGAAGGCCGAGGTAGGCTTCGATTCCTTCCGCTGGGTTGTTGGCGCGCATGAGGGATTCGCCGACGAGGATGGCGTTGGCTCCAGCATTGAGGACACGTTGGCCGTCGGCTGGGGTTTTGATGCCGGACTCGGAAACGAGGATCACGTTTTCAGGGACTTCATCGACAAGTTGCTCGGTGGTTCCGAGGTCGGTGGTGAATGTCTTGAGGTTGCGATTATTGATTCCGATGAGGTCGGCTCCAAGATCGAGCGCGCGCTCCATTTCTGAGAGGTTGTGGACTTCCACTAGGACATCGAGTTGGAAAGTGCGGGAGATATCGTAGAGTTTTTTCAGTTCTTCATCTGTGAGGCCAGCAACAATCAACAAGATCGCGTCAGCTCCCGCAACGACTGCTTCGTAGATTTGAACTTCGTGAACCATGAAGTCCTTACGTAGGCAGGGGATTGGTGATTCCTTTGAGATACGGGAGAGAAAGGAAAGGTGGCCTTTGAAGTATTTCTCATCGGTGAGGATCGACATGCAGTTTGCTCCACCGTCGATGTACATGCGTGCTTGGCGTACTGGATCGAAATTTGGGTCGATGATGCCAGCGGAGGGTGATGCCTTTTTGACTTCAGCAATGATGCTGAGTTGATCGGGTCCTCTGTCGAGCGCAGAGCGGAATCCGCGGAATTCGTTGCGCTCTAGAGCTGCAGCTTTGAGTTTTTGCATGCGCGGGATCACGGCCTCGATTTCGACCCGCTTGTGATTCATGATTTCAGTCAGTTTGTCCACGTGCGTAATGTAGGGGAGAGTTCGGAGATTTGAAATGGAATTTTCAACTAATTCAAGTTGTTACGGAGTGTGATGAGATATCTCGCCCCTGAAAAATGCGAAATACTCGATAGGGTAGCGCGACGCGACAGTTTCCTCACGTGCTGCAAGTATTTAGTGGATTTATTTGTGGGGGGGAGGTGTGGGGTAATAAAAAAAGCTCGTGAAGGTAAACTCACGAGCTTTTATTGGGAAGAGATTCTTCCAGAGTATAGGTCTAATTATGACTTATAGCGAAGGCGCTTCTTGTGACGATTTGCCTTAGAGCGCTTAGAGCGCTTATGCTTGTTGATTTTAGCCTTACGGCGTTTTTTTAGACAGCCCATGATGGTATGTGTTTATGGTTAGTTGAATTAACGAATGAGTTTGTTGAGAGGGTATTCAATGATGCCCTCTGCACCCAGTTCCTTAAGAGTTGGAATGATCTTGCGAGACACAGTCTCCTCAATCACGGTTTCCACGGCTACCCATCCAGCTTCAGAAAGTTGAGAAACGGTGGGACGGCGAAGTGACGGTAGTGTATCGAGCACCTGATGCAAGGATTTTTCTGGAAGGTTCATTTTGAGGCCAACTTTGTCGCGGGCGTCGAGAGCTCCTTTGAGCATGAGAACGAGACGTTCCATTTTAACGCGCTTCCAATCATCTGCGAATGCAGGCTTGCTGGAATAGAAGTGGGGAAATGAGGTGAGTAGTGTGTCTACGATGCGTAGATTATTTGCCCGGATTGAGCTGCCAGTTTCAGTTACGTCGACGATAGCGTCGACGAGATCAGGTACCTTGACTTCAGTAGCTCCCCATGAGAACTCGATATTAGCTGTGACGCCTTTTTCTTCGAGGTATCGCTCAGTGATGCCTACTCCCTCAGTTGCAATACGCTTGCCTTCGAGGTCATGGATAGTTTTGACTGGAGAGTTTTCAGGGACGCAAAGCACCCACTTGGTCGGGCGAGTTGTAGCACGTGAGTATGGGAGCTCAGCCAAGTCTACAAGGTCAGCACGGTTTTCATAGGCCCAGTCAAGACCTGTTATGCCACAGTCGAGGAAGCCGGAGTCGATGTAGCCTGCTATCTCCTGAGCGCGGATCATGTAGATATCCATGTCAGAGTCGTCAGAAGTAGGGCGCAAACCTCTGTCAGAGAGGTAGATGTTGTAACCTGCTTTCTCGAGCAGATTTAGTGTCGGACCTTGTAAGGATCCTTTAGGAAGTGCGATTTTAAGTTTGTTAGCCATGGCTTCAGAAGCGCTGTTGAGGCGTTGTATGGACGCCTCAGCTGTAAGAATCAAGGTATTTTTCTCCAAAGCGCTCACAAATTGAGTTGCGAGTTAAACTGTTTAAGTTCTCGGGCGAGTGGTGGAGCAATAAAAATGGTGGCAATCGCCTGAGGTCGGCCATTGAAAGGGAGGGATGTCTTGGTTTTCTGGGTGTTCTAAATATCAAACCTAGTCCAAGCTGCGTTGTTGGCACTGGATGTCACGACGGCTTCGATAAATGCCATGCCGCGGATGCCGTCATCAATTTTTGGGTAGTCTGTGGCGAACTCGCTAGGCGTGTCACCGGATTCTACTGCTCGGATGTGGCTGGCGAAGTTGAGGTAGAGGTTAGCAAAAGCTTCAAGGTAGCCTTCTGGGTGTGACGCAGGTGTGCGGGTGGCAGCTTTTGCTGCATCACAGTTGTATTCGTTGCCCGTGCGATAGACTTGCATCGGCGCTGTCTTGGACTTGATGAGGAGGGTGTTGGGGGTATTTTGGTGCCACTCGAGTCCGCCTTCTGATCCCCATACTTTGATGGCTAGGTTATTTTCTTCGCCAGCGGCGATTTGTGAGGCTGTGAGGACTCCTTTGGCTCCACCTTCGAAACGAAGAAGTACGTTGCCGTCGTCATCAAGTCTGCGGCCGGGAACAAATGTTGTGAGGTCGGCAGCGAGTTCGTCGATGTGGAGCCCTGTGATTTCCTCAGCGAGGTTTTCAGCGTGAGTTCCGATGTCGCCCATGCAGCCGGCTGCGCCTGATTTCTTGGGGTCAGTGCGCCATGCGGCTTGTTTCCTGTCACTTTCAATAGGGTCTGATAGCCAGCCCTGTGGGTATTCAACGACGACTTTGCGGATCTCGCCTAGGTTGCCATTAGCAACCATGTGGCGTGCCTGTTTGACCATTGGGTAGCCAGTGTAGGTGTGGGTGAGGCCGAAGAGTTTACCCGATTTTTCTATGATGGTCTTGAGTTCCTTTGATTCCGCGAGATCGAGAGTTACGGGCTTGTCACAAAAGACGTGGAAACCAGCTTCGAGAGCAGCCTTGGCCGCGGGGAAGTGGACGTGGTTCGGTGTGACGATTGCCACGAACTGCATGCGTTCGTTAGCGGGAAGGGAAGCTTCCTTCTCCATCATTTCCGCAAAAGTGCCATAGCAGCGATCAGCTGGAAGGAAGAGGTCAGACCCAGAGTCTTTGGAGCGCTGGGGGTCTGAGGAGAATGCTCCACAGACAAGCTCGATTTGCTGGTCGATCGCCGCGGCGATGCGGTGCACAGCTCCAATGAAGGCTCCTTGGCCTCCACCGATCATGCCCATTCTGACTTTAGCCATAGCTGAATCTTAGATTTGAGGTTTTGGTTACTGAGCGTCGTTGTCGAACGCTCCGTCGAATGCCAGATTCGTGTTGCGTGGGAAGTCTAGCTTACGGACGTATTCGCAGGACTCAGTTGCTCCGTGGAGGCGATCCATACGGCCATCTTCCCATTCTACGGAGAGTGGGCCATCGTATTGGATGTCGTTGAGGGCTACGATTATTTCTTCAAACTTCACATCGCCGCGACCAACGGAACGGAAGTCCCAGTGGCGGCGTGGGTCGAGGAATTCTGTGTGTCCACCGAATACTCCCACAGTTCCGTCACCGTGACCAAACCACACGTCTTTCATATGGCAGTGGTTGATGCGGTCGGAGAAATTGTAGATGAATTTTACGTAGTCGACACCCTGGTAAGCAAGGTGAGATGGATCAAAGTTGAACCCGAAACGTGGGTGTTGATCAAGAGCTTCGAGTGCTCGTTCAGCTGTGGCTATGTCGAATGCTATTTCAGTTGGGTGAACTTCGAGGGCGAAAAATACGTCAACCTTGTCAAATTCATCCATGATTACTTTGAAGCGTGTGCCGAAATCATCGAACCCCTTTTGTAGGTATTCCTGTGATGTTGGTGGGAATGCGTAGAGAGCATGCCAGATTGAAGAGCCAGTGAAGCCATTGACCACTACCTTTTCTGGTGCGCCACCTGGCTTGAGGTCGAAAAACTTACGTGCGGCCTTGGCTGAGTCGATCATTTCCTGGGCTGCGCGTTGGCGCACGCCTTCTGGCTCGCCGTCACCCCACACGTGTGGAGGTAGGATTGATTTGTGGCGTTCATCGATGAGGTCACAGATAGCTTGGCCTACAAGGTGGGCAGATATGGCAAAGCAGGTGAGGCCACACTTTTCGAGTTGAGCCCATTTAGCTTCGCAATAGCCGTCTTCGTTGAGGGCTTTTTGGACGTCAAAGTGGTCGCCCCAGCAGGCTAATTCCACGCCATCGTAGCCCATTTCTTTTACTTTAGGGAAGAGTTCTTCAGATGAAAGGTCGGCCCATTGGCCAGTGAATAATGTAACTTTGCGCATAGAGTTTTTGGTGAAAGGTTGTTGGAATGTTAAGTGTGCCGGATGTGAGCATATAAATTGGCTGATGTCTACGTTGACTGCTGTTCATATTTCAGTTTTTTACAAATTTGTAAATTAGATTAAAGATAAGTCAGGTGTTAGGTGAATCAGTCTCAAATTTGCTATTGTTTGGCTTTCAAATTGGTAGGCTTGCTTGCGGATGGATGAATTATTTGATCAGACTTTGTGGAGCGCTTATTTTTGTGTGTCGATTATTAATATTCAGTTGATTGCTGACCTGTAGTATCGGGGTGACAACGGAAAAACTTGCCAAAATACGGTGAAGTAACCTAGGTTGTTGGCAACCTTAAGGAGGTCATTATCACGGCACGGCAATCGGTGTTTGTTGTTGTTATTTATGACTAACATATTACGGAATTTAATAATAAGACACACATAGAATGGCTACAAAAATCGGAATTATCGGTGCGGGCGGAATGCTGCAATATCACGCTGCTGGATTTAAGCAGGCAGGTGGAGAAATCCTAGCTGTGGCAGACATGGCTCCAGGGGCGGCCGAGAAGGCGGCAAAGGAGTGGGGTATAGCAGAGGCGTATACTTCCGTAGAAGAAATGCTCGAAAAATCAGACATCGACGCAGTCTCTATCATTGTTCCTAATAAGTTTCACGCGCCTTTAGCTATCCAGTGCATGAATGCTGGGAAACATGTTTTTTGTGAGAAACCACCAGCTCTATCAGCGGCAGAGCTGCAAGAGATGATCGAAGTCTCCGAGGCCACAGGTAAAAAAATGATGTTTAACTTCAACAATCGTGCGCGTCCTGAGTCACGTGAAATGAAAAAACTCTTCGAGAATGGCACGCTAGGAAC
>NZ_JBDOPO010000105.1:0-11633 GCF_039830215.1 Rubritalea sp.
GCGCATCAGCATCCGCGGCGATCAGTACATCTAGTGAATCACCAGTTTTCACTGCATGCGCATCCATCACCTGCGCTACTAGCTTCCATATGTCAGTGAAACCGATTTTCTTATTGATGAAGGCGTCAACGGCGACCTCGTTTGCCGCATTGTACACTGCGGGCAGCGTTCCTCCTTCAGTTCCAGCTCGGACTGCTAGATCGATTGCTGGGAAGACATCGCGGCGGGCGTCCTCGAACTCTAACTTTGCCAACTCAGCAAAGTTGAGCGGTTTGAGCCCATTGCTCACACGATCAGGATAGGTCACCGCGTATTGAATAGGGAAACACATATCCGTCGTGCTGAATTGAGCCAAGACAGAGCTATCTGCAAACTCAACCATAGAGTGGACGATGCTTTGTGGGTGGACGATGACATCAACCTTGTCCATCTCTACACCGAAGAGCCAACGCGCCTCGATCATCTCTAGGCCTTTATTGAAAAGTGTCGCTGAATCGATGGTGATCTTGCGGCCCATTTCCCAAGTGGGGTGCTTGAGCGCTTGCTCTAGTTGGACTGCATTGAGGTCCTCTTCTGGCCAAGTTCGGAATGGTCCACCTGACGCTGTCAGGATGAGTCTGGAAATTTCCTTCTCACCACCCTTGTGCCCTTCTAGGCATTGGAAAATCGCATTGTGCTCGGAATCGACTGGGAGCACCTTCACACCCTTGCGTTCGGCAGCTGCCATCACTAACTCACCAGCCATCACTAGAATTTCTTTACTTGCTACAGCCAGTTCTTTGCCAGCTTCGATCGCCGCCAGTGCTGGATACAGACCAGCAGTGCCCACAATCGCGACAAGCACCATGTCGGCCCCTTCTAACTCGGCAAGTTTCACCAATCCATCTAAGCCAGTGTAAACCTGCACATCATCGTCGACCAAAGCACGCAATGCTGATTCTTTTTCAGCATTGTAAATAGCCACATGCTTAACACCCGTTTCGCGGGCTTGGTCAGCTAGAGCCTCCACACTGTTGGCGGCGGCAAGCCCTACAATTTCCATCCGCTCGGGGATCTCCTCAGCCACTTTAAGTGTGCTAGTCCCTATCGATCCAGTCGAGCCTAGCAAGACTACTTTTTTGCGCTTCATAAATTGAATATGAGTAAGATTTAAGCCCCCCAGGTGAGGTAGAAATAGAGAACTGGTGCTGTGAAACAAAGACTATCGATTAAGTCCAAAGCTCCACCAATCCCTGGCAGAGTATTCCCACTATCCTTCGCCTCTAAACTCCGTTTGATCACGGACTCAGCAAGGTCACCTACTACGGTGCATAAGGAGAGTAGAATACTAAGGCCAATCACATGGCCCCAACCACCTAACACGGAAAGTTGGTCCATCTGCAGAGCATACAGGCCAGAGCCCAAAGCCACAGCCCAAACAATCGCACCAAAAAATCCCTGCCAAGTTTTACCCGGGCTGATATGGGGGATCATCTTGTGCTTACCAATCAGCGAGCCAGTGCAATAGGCACCTATGTCGGTGATCTTGGTAACACAAACTAGCCAAATAAGTAGCCATGCACCCGGCACAGCTCCACCAAGCTCAGGCACAAACAAGATCCGCCCCATAAAGCTAAAAAGAAAAGGCACATAGAGGAAACTCAGCACCGTGGTTGCAACTGAAACTAATGGTTTGCTTCCTTCGATCGGGTCGCGCAGTTGGAAAATAAAACTCGCGAGTATAGCTAGTGCTAATGCCGTACCGTCAACAGCTCCTAACACCCCTAGAGCTTCAGCGCCTCTGGCCGCCAGTAAGAAACATACTGTTAAAGTGTAAGCAATGGAGAGTGTTAGTCCCCATTTAATTTGGCATGGTAACCCATTAGCGCTGATCATTCTATAAAGCTCAACGCTAGCAGCGATTGCCAAGAAACAAATCAAGCTAAGATACGCCCACTGGTTTTTACTCACAAAAGTACCACCTACCACCGCCACCAACAACACGGTACTAAATAGGCGAGCGGCAAATACTTGAGCCTTTGATTTTTCATCACTCATACGTCAAAGCATCCAAGCCAGCCAACAAGCACTTGGCAATCAGATTCCCTGTCTATTTCCCCCAATAAATGAGCTTTAGAGTTCACATTGGCTAATAGCGCCTTATAAATATCTCGTGGCTCGCCTATTTCAACATGAACTCTTTAAGCTCTTCCTTTTTATTGTCGTCAGCTTTCTTGGGGCTGCCATAGTTGCCCCACACCTCTATGCTTGGGGAAAAGACCTCGCAGCCGAGGCTGCCGTGAGTGAGCTCTCTGCTCCGGTGGAGTGGTTAGCTAACAAATGCGACAGAGCTCAATTTTCACGCTACTTTAATAGGGGCTTGATGGCGTGCGCCCTGCTAGGGCTCTATCCGCTCATCAAAAGCCTCCAGGCTAAAGGCGAAAAACCGACTAAATCAACACTCAAACAACGGATAAAACCTGGTGAACAAGGTTGGCGGGACATGGCTATCGGCATCCTTTTTTCAGCCGGCTTCCTCACCCTATTAGTGGGACTTCTCTATTCCATAGGATGGGTAGAAACATCCGACGAATTCAAGTTTGCGAAAGCATTTCAGAAAGCAATCATTCCTGCCATCATCGTTGCTTTCCTGGAAGAGTGGCTATTCCGCGGACTGCTCTACGATGTTCTCATGCGTAAGCTAAATGCTGTACAAACAATCGTAGGCCTCTCCTTATTCTTTGCCGCCGTTCACTTCCTAAGTCCCCCAAAAGGTATCGCCGTAGCCTCCCCACGAGACGCTCTAGCAGGCTTCGAGATGCTCGGACTAATTGGCCAAAAATTCCTTGCAGCAAGTTCATTCTTTGGGGTTTTCGTAACACTCTTCGTCGTCGGCGCCACCCTCGCCTTCACTCGCTACAAAACCGGTAAGCTTTGGTTAGCCATAGGTTTGCACGCTGGCTGGGTCTTCTCGCTCAAATTCACCAACAAGCTAACTGATCCAGTAGGTGAGCCTCACAGCCTACTCTACAACAACAGCCTGATGGATGGGGTTCTTCCACTTTTGACTCTCCTCATCACTGGCCTAAGCCTATCCTTCTACCTACGTTCTAGGAAATCGTGCACATCCCAAGACTAACAAGTCTACTCGACTACCTCTACCCCCCATCGTGCCATCATTGTGATGTGCCCACCGAAGATGGTCGCTATCTCTGCAAAGAATGCATCTCGGCCAGTTCTCGGGTAGAACCTCCATTTTGTGAACGCTGTGGCGAGAGCTACGACGGCAAGATAGACGCCCCCTTCCTTTGCCACAATTGCCAGCATTTGGAGTTCAACTTCCTCTTTGCTCGAGCAGCTCTGCGTAATACCAGCGCCAACCATCAGCTGGTGGTCGACTTCAAATACCTAAAGAAGTTCTATCTAGCCAATGAATTCGCACTTTTTTGTAAGGATGTAATGCTGAATGATAGACGCTTTGCAGAACTTCCCTTACCAGTAATCATCCCCGTTCCTCTGCACTGGTGGAGGAAGTGGCACAGGGGCTTCAACCAAGCTTCAGAGATCTCCCGTCAGCTAGCGCTGCATACTAACATTCCAACTAGAATAGCTCTCAGTCGCAAACGCAACACTGAGACTCAGACTAGGTTGGGAAGAAATGATCGACTTAAAAACTTAGAGGGAGCCTTTACGTTCAGAAAGTTGGAGCCTCATTTTAAATCGGCAATATTGGTAGATGACGTCTTCACCACGGGCTCAACAGCAACTGCTTGCGCTGAGGTTCTGAAGAAACACGCACCTCAGCTCGAAAACATTGTTGTACTCACCGCTTTACGTGGCTAGACTGCCCACACAAATGGCATCCACTGCCAAATTACTTTACTAACGCCATGGGTATATTCGAACGACCAAGACTTCGCAACAATAAGAGAAAAGACATGCCTAACGATCTCTGGACCAAATGCCCAGAGTGCGATGCCATGATCCACACCCTTGATCTCAAACAAAATGACCAAGTCTGTACCAGCTGCGACCACCACTTTCTGCTCGGTTCGGTTGAGCGAATTGCCTCCATCGCTGATGCTGGTTCGTTTGAAGAAACTAATGCTGACCTCTATTCGAAAAACCCACTCGGTTTCCACAAGTATGAAGATAAAATCGACATGCTTCGTAAAAAGACCGGCATAAACGACGCAGTAGTTACTGGCCGACTCAATGTCGACGGCAACCCAGCAATGATTGCGGTGATGGACTTCAAATTCTTTGCTGGCTCTATGGGCTCAGTGGTCGGTGAAAAAATCACACGCGCCATTGAAACCGCAGTCAAAGAGAAGCGCGGTATGATCATCGTTTCCTCCTCATCTGGAGCTCGCATGCAGGAAGGAATGCTCTCACTGATGCAGATGGCTAAAACCTGTGCTGCTCTGGCTCGCCTCTCTGAGCACGGCCTACCATACATCTCACTTCTCACTCACCCTACCACTGGCGGAGTGACTGCTTCTTTCGCAACGATCGGCGACATCAACCTGGCCGAACCAAAATGTATGATCGGATTCGCCGGTCCACGTGTGGTGAAAGAAACCACCCACCAAGACCTGCCTCCAGGATTCCAGACTGCAGAGTTCATGCTCGAACACGGCCTCGTAGACTCCATCGTTCGCCGTCACGATGTGAAGAAAAAGCTGGGGCAACTACTCAGCTACATGATGCCTCAGTAATCTAAAACTCTTTTCAAAGACCTCTCTGATTTAATTAGAGAGGTTTTTTTGTCCCCTAACGACACTAGTAGATGAATTATCAAGTAGCTCTCGAATGGCTTTATTCAACCCAACATTTTGGCATCAAGCTCGGGCTCGATGGACCGAAGAAATTACTACGTCAGTTGCTAGCGAATCCGACTCGTAACACAAAAGTTATTCACTTAGCGGGAACTAACGGCAAAGGATCTACCTCTGCGATCATCGACTCCCTAGCCCGCGCTACTGGCCTACGATGCGGACTTTTCACCTCCCCCCACCTAGTCGACTTCCGCGAACGTATGCGTGTGAATGGTGAGATGATTCCAGAACAGAAAGTCCTCGAAACCATCCTCGAGATCAAAGAAATCGTAGCCGACTGGGAACACCACCCCACATTTTTCGAACTCACACTCGCCATCGCAATGCGTCACTTCAAAGAGATGGAATGTGAGCTCATCATTTTAGAGACCGGCATGGGCGGCCGACTAGATGCCACCACAGCCGTACCCGCAGACGTCTGCGTGATCACTCCAATCGCGCTCGACCACTCGGAGTGGCTCGGCGATACGCTAGAAAAAGTGGCTGGCGAGAAAGCTGGGATCATCTGCGAAAAAATGCCCGTCATCAGCGCTCAGCAAGAGCGCTCAGCAGCCATCGTCATTGCGGAGGAAGCTGAAGAAAAGCGCGCCCCACTCATCACGGTAAAAGGCCCTCTACTAGGCTATAACATCAACCTAGCTGGCAAGCACCAAGCAGAAAATGCAAAACTAGCCGTCGAGGCCGTCACCGCTCTAGGAATACAGCTCGATTTTGACACGGTTAAGTACGCACTTGCTAGCATCGTTTGGCCAGGTCGATTCGAAACCCTTTCAGAGCAACCTCAAATCATCATCGACGGTGCGCACAACCCCCACGCGGCACACGCGCTGGTAGAAACTTGGAAAGAAAAATTTGGCACCAAAAAAGCCACTCTAATATTTGGAGCCGTTGAAGAAAAAGACGTAGGAATGGTGCTCGAGATTCTTTGTTCGATCAGCGATGACATTCACCTCACCCCTCTCGATTCACCACGCTCTCTCACTACCGAATCAGCAGCTGCAGCACTTCCTAAAAACACAGCTCCCACCAGCCACAAGAACTTAGAAAGCACACTCACTTCACTCAGAGAACACACAAACCCCATCCTCATCGCTGGCTCACTCTTCCTCATCGGAGAAGCCAAAGCACTTATGGGTGAAGGTGGCTTTCAGCGCAGCTCGCAGTAGCTCGAAGCTACGCATGTAAAACGTGAACCCGGTAAGGGCTTCAGAAGTTGAACGCTTCTCTCCTAGTTTTCATAGTGACTACCTGTAAGGCACTGCTGGGCTAAATTTTCAAAGACCTCTGACAAATTATTCATAAACCCCTTTGAGTCATCACTCACCGCAATCGAGTCCCCTATAATCACATCACAGTTGAATGGGACTAACAAAGCCTCGCCTTTTGGTAAAGCTTTCCCTAACCCGTGCATAACCACTGGAGTGACCAACGTGTCTTTCCTACCTTGAAGTAGGTAACACAAACCTCGCTTAAGTTTCGTTATTTTCCCAGGTTGCCCTCGTGACCCTTCTGGGAAAATAATGAGAATATCTCCAGCATCCAATGCGGACCGGCAACCAGCAAATAGCTGGTCAACGTCTTTGCTAAACATCCTAGATAAAGGAATAACACCAATCACATTTAGAGAAAACCAAGCGAGAGCTTTATTCTTCATAAAGTATTCCTCAGCAGCGACAGGGCGGATCAGGTGCACCATTTTCAGAGGGTACAGACTCATCAAAACCATGGTATCTAGGTGGCTATTATGATTAGCAGCAATTACCGCAGGACCACCCCTAGGAAGCTTCACCCGGTTACCGATGTTGAGCCCTAATGCAAGGAGGACAATTGGCCTTACCACTAAACCAAAAAATAAGATCTTCAGCATGCGGTTCATGACATCTAAAAATACAGATAAGAGATATAATGGAAGAACAAAGGTGCCGTGTAAATCAAGCTATCCATACGGTCTAATATACCTCCATGGCCCGGTATCAATCCCCCTGTATCTTTGATCTGTAAGTCGCGCTTCACAGATGAAATCACCACATCCCCAATAAATCCGCTGACTGCAATAATACCCCCGCCTATGAGACCCTCCATTTGACTCAACGGAGTCAAGTAGGGGCCTATCACAGCTGAACAGATCAATACAGTCACAAAGCCACCTAGGAAACCTTCCCAAGTTTTGTTAGAGCTCACCTTTGGTATGATTTTCCGCTTACCAATCAACTTCCCCCAAATGTACTGACATACATCGTTAAACTGTGTGATAAACAACAGGAATAAAACTAGGCCAATCCCGCCAGCATCCTTATTTAATACCGGTAAAACCAGCAAATAGGCTATGTGGCTTAGAGAAAAAACAGTCAACATAACAGCCCAATGTATAACGCTTATCGACCGGATGAACCCCTTGGTTTCGCCAATGAGCAACATGCGCATGGGGAGGAACAAAAAAACGTACACGGGGATAAAAATGATGAACATCCCATACCAACCAATGGAAACAAAATAATATTGAATAGGTATTGATAAGTATGCCCAAAAAATCACGCGTCTGTCTGTTTGTCGAGTTGGAACCAGAGACAGGAATTCCTTCAAAGCCAAGAAGCTCAAGAAACCAAAGAATGCTATAGCGGCAAGCTTACTGGTAACTAATACAAGCAGGAGTAATCCTACCATCCACCACCACGATCGGATTCGCTGCTCCAGTTCGGTGTAATCTTTATTTGAATTCTTCGCCTTGAGTAGCAGCCTGGTAGAGGTAGCTAAAACTAACACTCCAACGATGGATAACATCGCATAGAGAGAGTATTGTGGGATATTTGAAAACATTACTTTTTCTCTAAATAATTGTACGCGCCTAGAATACGCCGCCACGCTGTAATAACACACCCCACAATAATCAGACAGAGCGTCACAAAGAACACCCAGCCCTGATTACCTAACAAGGGTTCAGCTGCCGAAGCCACACAAGCGACAGTCACCAATGCCATCCTATGTTGCTTTGCCATTGGCCCTCTAAAGTCTGGAGGGACACCCATTCCTACAGCTAAATTTCGGATGTACGCAGTCACCACAGCTAACAAACCTGCACACCATCCAAGCTCAACACTACATGCTGTGACATCTGTAGCATAGCCGACAGCAACCAATATAAGTGGGTCAGCAATGCGATCCGGAATATCATTATACATTTCACCTGAGGCTGTTGACTTCCCACCTTCCACCGCGACCATCCCATCGAATAAATTACACAGTAATCGACACTGAATATATACGGCAGCTGCAAGTGGCAAAACCCACTGATACATTCCATGAGCATACGGAAGCGTGAATAGACTGGCGGCCGCTAGTCCCGCAAAAAAGATACTAGTTACTGATATCTGATTGGGAGATACATTTTTACGACTTAACCAAGTTGCAAAATTCTGGACAATTTTGACACTCCTAACTTTCAACGGCCGTCTAGATTCACTCTCTTGCATAACAACTCCTAATAGACAAAATGCCGTAACTCATCAGAAATAAATAACTAGTCGGTATTCTAGCCTTACTCCTTCACTTCGTGTAGCGACGAAGTTCGAAATCGTCGAACTTCTCTACTACTTCGTAGCCACTAAAAAAGTGCTCGAACTCTGGGAAGCGGGTATCTCCTTCGTAGTTTTGAAATACATGGGATACCAATAGTTCGTCAATGTGCGGCAGAAAGAGCGAATAAATCTCAGCTCCACCTATGATGAATACTTCTTCATTCATCAGCTCTAACTGCCTCACAGCTTCAGGAATATGCACCACATCCACACCTTCAGCCGACCATGATTGATCACGTGTGATCACTATATTTTGACGCTTTGGCAAGGGTCGACCGATAGAATCATAGGTCTTACGCCCCATCACAATTGGGTGTCCACTCGTTGTGCGTTTAAAAAGCTGTAAGTCCTCGGGCAGGTGCCATGGTAGATCATTTCCTTTACCAATCACTCGGTCAGGAGTCATCGCTACCATCGCAATCAATTTCGGCTGATTATTCATTCTGGAGTGAGACTGACTAGAGCTACGTACACGTGCAAGCCCAATGATATAGACTAACAGGATCTTAGGCTTGCAAATATTTGGATAAGCCAGAAAATATGACTCATGTATACCGATTTTAGCCTGTGAGTATAAAAAAATCCAATCCAGCCATCAACATCACTCGCATGCTTTACCTACTAGTTTGCGAGCTTGCGGGTACCGCTCTGGCGTTCCAGAGCCTCGGACCAGACAAAATGTGGATCGGGATCATAGCGGGACTTCTGGTCGGAGCCTTCTTCATCATGGCCGAAAGCTTGATGAAACAATTCTCAATAAGAGGATTTTCTACAGCCACCTTAGGTCTAGTCATTGGTCTATTCTGCGCATGGCTGCTCAATACTGTCCGTATACCTGAGCTCTTGGCTGTCACTTTCAGCTCTCATATTAAGCGACCTGAAGATTTTGCGCTAACTTTCAACGTCTGCACATACGCCACTCTAGGTTTCCTCGGCACAGTCATCGCTCTTCGTAGCAACAAAGAAGATTTAGCCCTCATTATCCCTTACGTTCGCTTCAGACAGGAAGCCCAGAAAGGTCGACCGCTCTTACTTGATTCTGACGTCATCACAGATGGACGCTTAACCGCGTTGATAAACTCTGGTTTCCTCGAGAACAATCTCATCATCCCGCGCTTTGTTTTAGAGGAACTACAGATCATGTCTAACTCAAATTCGCCTGGTCGACGCCAACGAGGCCAGCATGGTCTTGATTGCCTAGATGACCTACGTACATCCCAGCGCACTCGCGTAAGCATTCACGATGCAACCCCCGCCTCGCCAGATGACTCCCACGATGCCATTTTGATGCAGATTGCTCTCCTCATCAATGCCAAGCTACTCACAACAGACGACAACCTCAGCAAGGTCGCCCGCCTCCAAGATGTCACAGTTCTCAACATCAACGACCTAGCAGACTCTCTCAAGCCTAAGGTTGCAGTAGGAGTTCGCATGAATCTCGCTATCGTTAGAACAGGTAAAGAGGCTCACCAAGGTGTCGGCTATCTACCAGATGGCACCATGATCGTAGTAAACAATGCCGCCACTAAAATTGGTTCAGCCCTCGACGTCACCGTCATTTCCACCATCAACACCTCAGCCGGCTTGATGGTCTTTGCGGAAATAGACAATAAAACTTAAGTGTTCTTAAGCAGCCACAATCCTCTATGTGAAAGAGAATTGCGCAGCTACTCACAAGTTATACACACAACTGCTTGATTTTCTTTTACAAAACTAGCAAGCAATCCTTTACAAAAGTGATTAGAGTAGGCAGAAACACCTCAATTTACAACTCACTTTCATGCCAAAGGACACCTCGATTAAAAAGATTTTAGTTATCGGCTCCGGACCAATCATTATTGGCCAAGGATGCGAATTTGATTACTCAGGCGTGCAAGCCTGTAAAGCCCTCAAAGAAGAAGGATATGAAGTGATCTTGGTAAACTCCAATCCAGCTACGATCATGACCGATCCGGAGTTTGCACACCGCACCTACATCGAGCCAATCACTCCTGAGTGTGTTGAGAAAATCATCATCAAGGAAAAGCCTGATGCCCTGCTCCCAACTCTCGGTGGCCAGACAGCCCTCAACTGCTCCATGGACCTCGACCAGGCTGGCACACTCACAAAGTACGGCGTGAAAATGATCGGCGCCAATGCTGATGCCATCGACAAAGGTGAAGACCGTCTCCGCTTCAAAGAAGCAATGCTTAAGATCGGCCTCGACCTTCCGCACTCGGGTGTCGCACACACCATGGATGAGTCCCACGCGATCCGCAAAGAGATCGGCACTATGCCACTCATCATCCGCCCAGCATTCACCCTCGGTGGAACTGGTGGAGGCATCGCATACAACATCGAAGAATTTGAAGAGATCTGTGCACGTGGCATCGACCTCTCACCCGTTTCCGAAATCCTCATTGAAGAGTCTCTCCTAGGCTGGAAAGAATACGAAATGGAAGTCATGCGTGACTGCGCTGACAACTGCGTGGTTATTTGCTCCATTGAGAACTTCGACCCTATGGGTGTCCACACTGGCGACTCCATCACTGTAGCTCCTGCGCAGACACTCACTGATCGTGAGTACCAGATCATGCGTGACGCATCCTTCGCATGTATCCGTGAGATCGGTGTTGAGACAGGCGGCTCTAACATTCAGTTCTCAGTCAACCCTAAGGATGGTCGCTGCATCGTGATCGAGATGAACCCACGTGTTTCTCGCTCCTCCGCTCTTGCCTCCAAAGCTACAGGTTTTCCGATCGCTAAGATCGCAGCCAAGCTTGCAGTTGGTTACACTCTTGACGAGCTCAAGAACGACATCACCCGTGAGACTCCAGCATCCTTTGAGCCTACTATTGACTATTGCGTCACCAAGCTGCCACGTTTCACATTCGAGAAATTTCCAACAGCTGATTCAATTCTTACCACTCAGATGAAAGCAGTAGGTGAGGCAATGTCCATCGGCCGTACTTTCAAAGAGTCCATGCAGAAGGCTCTTCGCTCGCTCGAGACTGGCCGATCAGGCTTCGGGTTCGACGGCAAAGGCGCGCAAGCTCCAAGCCGCGAAGACATCGAACGTAAACTTCACGTCCCTAACGCTGAGCGCATCTTCTGGCTCAAGACAGCATTTGAAAATGGCTGGACAGTCGAAGAGATCTTCGACGCTACCGCGATCGACCGTTGGTTCCTCGAGAACCTCCAGCAGATTGTCGACGAAGGACTTCAAATCGCCTCCACTGAAAACCTCCTCGAGAACAAGTAC
>NZ_JBDOPO010000353.1:0-2631 GCF_039830215.1 Rubritalea sp.
AAGGTACATGCCGTATGAATAGACTCCTAGTTTACGCATCCAACCCCAGTTGAGCCATGAGAAGAAGATGTGATCTGCTTTATTGATTGCGTAGTAAAATAGAGGCATCATGCAGAGCCCTTGGAGTGTGTAGCGAAAAGTCTCACGGTAAATAGGTTCACGGTAGAAAATCGTGCCGATGAAGACAGCTCCAGCGGCGCCAGTGATAAGTAGTTCTTTTGTGGTGAATGAAGACGAGGGTTTGGCGTCTACAGGGTTCCATGTAAGGGCGAGTATACAGCCGTAGAGTATGGAATCGATACGTGTGTCAGTACCAAAATAAATACGATCTACTGGAACTTCTTGTATGATAAATAGGTAATTTCTCCAGAGCAGAACAACCACGCAAAGAATAGCTAAACCAACAGCCGCGCCATTTTTCTTAAATTTTCTCATGAGAAACAAAAGAACTACAGGGTAGAATAGGTAGAAGTGTTCTTCTACTGCAAGTGACCATAAGATGCCTAAGCCTTCTGGTACTTCACCTGGCCACTGGAATATGAGATGATAATTCGCTAGGTAAAACGTTTGAGAGAGAATGCCTGTCCAGGAAAATCCACCTTGGGACACACCAATGAATGTTAAGCCGTATGCTACTGCTAAGCAGGTGAATAGAGGTGGGGCTAGACGCAGTATTCTTCGAACAAAGAAGTATGGGTAATGAATTGTTTTCGTTCTCTCATATTCTCGCATCAAAATTATGGTGATAAGAAAACCACTGAGAAAGAAGAAGGTTGTGACCCCTAACCCTCCTGGTACAACATGGCCGAAGCCTGCGTGACTTACGATTACGATAAGAATTGATAGAGTACGTATACCATCGAGAGATGGAATATAACCTTTATTCATGGTGGTGCTTTTTTATGGGGATTTTTATTCTAACAAGTTGTTTTTGTTAGGGTATAGGGGTATGTATAAACGATACTTTAATTGTTTATCTGGTAAAAATGGGAAGTAAAGCCAATCTTTTAAGCCACTTTTTTCCATGGAACTCACGATTCATTGCGATGAAGTAAATATCCTTGGCTGGTAGCACTTCTAGGAGTTTACTCATCAATCCAATGCGGTGTTTTGTGTTGGAGTTCCCTCGTTTGGAAGTCTGTGGTAAGGTTGATCAAACAAGCAAAACAGCCACTTTATCCACAATGATGCCTATCGTTAGGATGTTGATGTGAGTTGTCCCAAACTGCCAATTCGTTCGATCAACGCTGAGTACATATCCATCTTTGGCTTGGTGATTTGCTCAAAAAGACAGTATCTGGTTTATTGTACGCAATTGTTCGGAAGTCGCAGTTGAGAGAGCTAATCGAATTTAGCCCTCATGCGGATGCGCAGAATGGCACCGCCCTTCACGCGGGCACGTATGTTCTGAATGCTCCAAATCAAGCTCATGAATTATTGGCGGTGTATAGAGCCGAGAAGCGAAGTTTTTGTTAGAGTGCTGAACACAAAAAAAGAGCGACTTAGTAAGCCGCTCTTTTGGATTTTTTTTGCTATGGAGGCTTACTCAGCAGTTTCCACAGCTTTCGCAACTTTAAGAATTGTTGCTTTGCCAAGTTCTGAACCGAGGATCTGGCGACCTACTGGGAGTTGTGTGCCTGTGTCGGATACGACTTCGCCAGCAGGGACGGAGATGCCTGGAATACCTGCGAGGTTAGCATCGATGGTGCAGCTGTCTGCGAGGTGCTTTTAAAGTGGGTCGTCAGCGTTCTCACCATGTTTTGGAGCCGCGGTTGGAGCGACTGGGGAAAGGATGGCATCGACAGTTTCAAATACATCAGTGAAGTCCTTACGGATGAGCGTACGTACTTTTTGAGCCTTGGTGTAGTAAGCGTCATAGTAACCAGAGGGGCGCAAGTAAGTTCCGAGGATGATACGGCGTTTTACTTCAGCACCAAAAACTTGCGCACGTGATTTACGGTAGAGGTCGTTCAAGTTATCAGGGTTTTCTTCGCGGTTGCCGTAGCGAATACCATCAAAATGCGAGAGGTTAGAAGATGCCTCTGCTGGAGCGATGATGTAGTAGGTTGTTACTGTATACTCAGTTTGTGGTAGTGAAATTGCTACAAGCTCAGCACCTGCAGCTTCATATTTTTGCTGCTGCATCATCGACAGATTTGGTCATCGGGGCAATCTAGTCGAGTGATGATGCTAAAGCGAGGAGGCCGTAGCGTGAAACACGCCGGTAGGATGGCTTGAGTCCAACGATTCCGCAGTGCGAGGCTGGCTGGCGGATGGAGCCACTGGATGAACCACCAGGGACTCGTGCAGGGTCCGCTGGATTATTGTAGGTTGAATATTTGAGTTGTCAGAGGTGGAGCCCATGGCAAATTCGTCGAGGTTGGGGCGTCCTAGCGGAATAGCACCCGCTTCGTGCAGCTATGGCATCGTAAGGAGAGGTGAATGCACCATCGAGGAATTTGGAGGTGCAAGTGAGTGGTTGGCCTTTGACTTTCATATATTCTTTGATGGCAATTGAGATGCCTCCTAGAGGGAGGGAGAGAGCCGCATTCTTTGCTTCTTCTCTTGCAGCTTAAAAATCATAGGTGATCTAGCCTTTGATGGATTCTTCCTTTTTGTTGATGGAAGCCT
>NZ_JBDOPO010000284.1:0-2624 GCF_039830215.1 Rubritalea sp.
ATGTTCTGCAAACTTCATTAGGTACTAACTCTCCCCACTTACCCATTGCGTATTCGGTAAGCATTCCGCCGGTTTGTCCATCTATATAAAGATTAGAATTAGCGTGATGTACTACTGCCTTGGCATGTCCTAGGGGCTTAACTTGTATCGCTTTGATACATCTATCTTCTGTTACGCCAGAATCTACGATATGTTTGTGCCACATATCATTACCATTGGCTGGAATATCGAGGGGTACTGAAGGGATTATTAGGTTGGGTTGACCCAAGTCGGCGGCAAAAGTCCACTCATTTGGGTCTGGTAAATTAGGGGATTGTACTACTATGTCACGGTCGCCATAGGGGGCACCCGCGTTGACCCAGTTTACTACTGAGTCTATATCTTCTTGTGTTAGTCTCCAGTCTCCCTGAAGGTCTTGTATACCTATTCCATGATCGTAGGAATAGGGTGGCATTTCTCGACTTGCAACTTTATATTGAATTAAAGGAGCCCAAGGTCTAACTTGCTCATAGTTTTCGAACGTCATAGGTCCGATTCCACCTTTCTGGTGGCAGACTACACAATTATTATTGATAATATCTGCAACGCCATTGGTGTAAGTGGGTTCATCTGCGGCTGTAGCAGTACCACAGGCTAAGGCAATAGCTAAACTTAATTTTTTCATACTAGCTCCTTCTTTGCGGCTTGACGCCCCTTTGCTTTGTCTCTTTTTCGCATTGACTTTGTCCATTTACGACTAAGTGAATTTTGTTTCTCATTGCCTAAAGGTTTCATACTAGCTCCTAAAAGTGGACAGGGGCTTTCACCCCTCTCCGATTAGTTTTACGAGAGTGCTATAATCCATATAGGTATATGAATAGCAAACCAAGTTACAAAAACAGCTCTTACTATTGCTCTAGTAAGAATTATTTCATCTTGATATTTATCTATTACTCCTCGCATGTCTCTCTCATACTTTTCCATGACTTCTCCTAGTCGATGGTAATGGTTACGGGTTTTTCTGATTCAGGTAAATTCTCAATCAGATCTAAGCAAAGCAGTCCGCGTTCCAAATACGCTTTTTTTAATTTAATATGGTCGCCTACTCTAAAGTTTCGTGTAAATTGCTTTCCACTTAACCCTTTATAGGCGTATGTTTCATTTGGATCTTCTACTTGCTTCCGAGTACCTTTAACGCTAAGCACGCTTTTAAATAGTGAGATTTCAATATCCTTTTTATCCCATCCAGGAAGGGCTATTTCAACTCTATAGCCTGCATCTCCTGTTTGTAATATGTTATATCTAGGATAACCTCCATCTACCGCGCTTGCTAAGAAATCATGTTCAAAGCGGTCAAACCCTACAAAAAATTTAGGCAGGTCTGCCAATAATGATCTATGTGTGACCATTCTATTCTCCTTTTAGCTCCCTTTCGGAAAGCTGCTGTAGCCCCTTTCGGTGACTGGTTTATAAAAACGCTACTTTTAGGTGATAAGGGAAGTAGCCACCCTCAGTTAGCTTATGCGGCTAACGCAAACACTTCATCGTTTGCAGTTGTTTTGTTGCTGTAAAGTAGCTTCCGCACTATTCTCCTGATAGCCTTTCCTAGCCTGTCGAATCTGGATCACCCCCCTGTAGTAGTTGATGCACTTACTGCATTGTACATCTTCTTGCTCTAGTCGTTTTAGTAACGATTTCAAGTCATGGTAGTCGCTCTCACTTATGTTTCTACAAATGCACGCTATCATAAGAATTAGGTTGGTGGAGGTGTCGGGATTTGCACCCGAGTCCACACTAGTATTATACTATCTATCATTGAATTCAAAAATATTTATTTATTACTTGAATTTTTTCGTCTGCTGCTGCTATGAGCGCCACTTGGGACTCTATAGCAGCTACCAAGTCGGGATGTTCTCCGATTCCTGCAGGGTGGTCTTGGTAGACCTGGATATTAGCCCTAGCTACCGCTATATCCCCTGTTAGTTTTTGTATTAATGCTTTTAATAATGGTGACATTACTACTTTCCTTTTAATTGTTATACGTCATCCACCTCAATGATTTCTTCTTCTATGAGGTAGCCTACTGTTGCCATGATGCCAGTTTTTCTACCTAGTGCGTAGCTAGAGATTCCACATCCTATAACAACTAGCACGAATAATATATCAAACATAACATCTCCTTTTTCCAGTTTTCAGAAATATTATTATACAACTGTAGAGATAAAAAGTCAAGAAATTTTTTTAGATGAATAGAAAATTCCCCTAACAGCTCGTGACCATTAGGGGAATCTTTGCTATTTAGCGAGGTGTGGAACTGAAGGCAAGTGATCCTTCTAGCGCGTGTTCCAACACGGATGTATTTCAGCTCTTCTTTAATAGTGCTTTAGTGTTTTTCATCACTACTGATTTTTTTTGCCCTAGTTCGCATGAACTAACCAGATGGGTAAAATCAGAAATACCAAGGAGATGTCTATTACTCCCAAGAATACCTGTCGCTGTTCTTTAACGTCCCCCCGACAGGAGTTGGACGATTTTAACCCTATCATCTTCACCCTAGGAAAGAATGAGTACGAGGGCTGGAGGCTGCTGTTGGGCCACCGCCACTAACCGTAGCACATGTGCTACGGTTAGATTCTAGCGTTTAG
>NZ_JBDOPO010000320.1:0-11579 GCF_039830215.1 Rubritalea sp.
AATGGCGAGGTCCGACACCGTAACACCCGTCGGCGGGCTGAAGTCACCGTCATTATACATTCGGGTCTCAGTGCCACCATTACTACCCTCCGGCTGAGCACCTACTAGATAGCTCTCAAAGTCGAAATTTGCAATCAGCGTGCGATTTTGCGGCGGCGCCGACTCGCCTGTGAGCTTCACCCGTCCCACATTAGAGAACTCACCGGCAGTATCGCTCACCCGGAAATAAAAGCTGTCCGCGAGCAGGGCACCATTTGCAGTGTAGGTCACTGTCCTATCCTCATTGACCACCAGCGATCCATTTTCCGGACTCTGGATCACCTCCAGTGAGGTCAGGTCAATGTCATCACCATCAAAATCAACGGCATCCGACAATAGATCGATCGCAATGGCGTCTGTCGTGGTCAACGCAAGCACCTTGTCATACACCAAAGGAGCGAGGTTACCGGTGGCCAACGCAACCGAACCGTTGAGGCTGAAATTGTTGAAGTGAATCGCCCCATCCGCACTCAGCGCATACAGGCGAAACGTAATCGAACGGATGCCATGGTATTCAGCTGCCGACAAATCGATGCTATGGCTCGTTGAACTGCTAAGCGTACCCGTTTCATTATTCACATCCAGCAGCCGATCTGTAATCAGCGGAGTGCCGTCCACTTTACCATAGACCTCAAAGCCAACTGTTCCGCTCTCTGCGCCGCGTGCGGCATCGAAGGTCAAACTGTTCAGATACAGCGTATGCCAGGCGGGGGCAGCGATAGTGAACTCAATATAATTATCCGCATAATTAATCACTGTACTGGTCGTATTGGGTGTCAATGCGAACGATGCCCCCAATGCGCCGGTGCCGCCCACTTCAAAGGTATCCAAGCTAACTAAGCCATCTGCAAAATCACTGCCATCAGGCCCCGAGACTCGATCTTCCAGCGTTATCAGCGTCGTGCCATCATCGACCGATGCAGGGCTATCCCCCACTCCAGAGAGCTCCCACAATACATTCCCGTCTAACTTAGTATCTTCCGTACTGAACACAGCAGCCGGTAAGCCTTCCTCATTGTAGAGATTGGCAGCCTGCGCATTTTCCGCCCAGGCATAACGCACCACTTTTGGATTGCTGATATCAGGATGAGAGACGGTGACTGTGTTATCCGCGTTGATCGTGGCCGTCGCCCTCTTCCAATTCCGGTCTGGTCCACAGATATGAAAATGTTCCAGAGCTACGCCGACGGTTTCCACAGTCGGGTCCGTGCCCGACTTACTGCCTACCATCAAGCCCGTGCCGACCGAATGCGCTTCAAATTCTATAATCACCTGATTATCATCAATCGTGTGACTTTTATAAAGTGGTCCGCTCCAGACATCCACCGTTTGCCCGTATGTATGTTTCAAAGCCCACAGCGACAGACGCCTACCAACATCGACTTTATTGTTCGGATGTATATTTCCGCCCGATCCTATATCGTAGGATACCGATAACCCGGTATTGGGCAGGTCCAAGACACGGCGTTGCTGGTTACTCACCTCAGCCCAACCATCATACTCTACAGAACCAGACTCCTGACTTCCAGAGGTCGCCAACTGGACACAATAAAATGGGAAATCGCCCTGCCCCCAGCGTGCACGCCAGGACTCGATCAAAGCACGCAGGTTGCCCTCATAATACTGTGTATCGGGGTTTTTATTCGATTCACCCTGGTACCAGATCGCACCCTTGATCGCATAGGGAATCAACGGGTGCAGCATTGAATTGAACTTGGTCGTTGGAAATTGCTTCCAACTCGAAGGATTTTTACGACCATCCTCTTTTACCAGTTGCGTCCAAAATGGATTGTTGGCTTTCCAGCGTGTGTGCGAGGCATCAAACTCAACTTTCGTATTATCCGCATTCCAATTGTCAAAATAATCCAGAGCATCCGCCAGATAATCCGCCATCACAGGATGATGGTCATAGGCCTCGGCAGGCATCCAAGGCGTGATACGTGTCCCACCTGTCGCGGCCACAATCATTGCCACCGGAACATCCTCGCCTAACTGTGCACGCAATTCACGTGCATAGTAATATGCCGTGGCCGAAAATCCGTCATTATTTGTGGCATTTGATACCAGCCATTGGCCATTGCTTTTAAGTTCATCCAACTCCTCCACAGGCGAATAGACATCGCTCGGTACCGTAAATACCCGCAATTTGTCATCTGTAGCCGACTCGGTAATGCCATACCATCCTAAGTCAAGTTCCATATTCGACTGCCCAGAGCAGAGCCAGACTTCACCGGACAGCACATCGTTAATGGTGATCGTATTGTTACCTTCGATGGTCAAGGTGTACGGACCACCCGCTTGCGGTGTCTGTAGGTCGACACGCCACTTGCCGTCCCCATCCGCGGTTGTCGACTCGGATTCACCCCAGCTACCAGTGACCGTGACCTGCTCACCGACATCGGCGGAACCCCATACGGGTGCAGCGGTGTCGCGCTGAATCACCATGTGATCCATGAACATATCAGCAGGAGTGACATCAGCCATAACTGTACTTGAGATAGCCAGAACAAAAGCAATAAAAGTAGATTTTGATAAATTCATAGATGTAAGCATTTCCTGTTGATTGATTTACAGCGACGATACCCACAATAGTCGGCGGCGACCACCCTGCGCAAGCATTTCCTGTGGATTTGTACACAATGACCATGACCACAATGACCGGTGACGACTATCCTACGTTTGGATGATATGAAGGAGAGAGAGAGAGAGAGAGAGAGAGAGAGAGCCTGCGCCATACAGATTTGTATCAGTCCGATTAGAGAACTTAAGAAGAATGCGACTCATCCTCTATTTCAGACAAAAGACAACTCCTGACTCTCAAGGTAAGCCCGATCTAAAAAAAGAAGACAGCTCACTTTAATGCCGGAAGATGCACTGGATCAGCCAGCGCCTCAATCTGTTTTCTTAGCTCCAGCTTCATGCGCTCCATCAGCTCTCGGTATTCGGGGTTGGTATACAAATTCTGTATCTCATCGGGGTCTTTTTTCAGATCAAACAGCTCCCACTGGTAGGGTTTCGTCATCCCTGGATAATGAATGATTTTATATCTATCCGTTCGTACCCCTACCATCTCAGGAAGTCGTTCGCCATGGTCATAGAAATGGTAATAGGATACCTCGCGAACTTTATCAGCTTTACCCTCGAGAATAGGTTTCAATGAACACCCCTGTAGGTCACCTGGGATTGCGAGTCCGGCAAAATCCAGTAGCGTTGGAGCTAGATCGACATGATTGACCATTGATTCGTGCACACTTCCAGCCAGAATGGAACTAGGGTAGCGAACTAACAAAGGCTGGTGTAATGATGGCTCATACATCCACTGTTTATTATAAAACCCGTGTTCACCAAGCGAAAACCCTTGATCGGAGGTGAAGATCACCAAGGTGTTTTTCGCCAAACCACTTTCATCCAAGTAATCCAGTACGCGGGCAACATTGTCATCCACCGACTTCACTAAACGGTAGTACCCTTTGATATACTCCTGATAGATAGCTCGCGTCAGCTCATCCTCAGTGATGCTAGGGTTTTCTTTTTCCAACTGCTTGCGTAATTTCGCGTAAGGCGGCATCAGCACGATGCGGTTGGCGTTCATGATGTCCTTGATAGCTGCCGGAGTGCGCCCTTCATAATCGTCAAGCAATGTGGCCGGCTCGGGAATCATCACGTCCTTGAGAAAGTCCTCATACTTCTTCGGTGGTTGGTAAGGAGCATGGGGCGGTTTGGGGTGCAACAGCATGCAAAACGGCTTACTCGGATCGCGTTCCTTCTTCAGCCATGAAAGAGCTTCTGTCGTCATAACATCATTATTGTAGCCCTCGATCTTGCGGCCACCTTTGAATGCAGACTTCCGATCCTTCGGCGACCAAGCGATCCATTGATGCTGAGGCTCATAGACAACGGGATTCACCGGCATCCCCTGCATTTTCATGACACAGTAATGGTCGAACCCGGTCGGCTGGGTAAGTAAATGCCACTTACCAAAAAGCGCGGTCTGATAGCCACCCGCCTGCAAAAGTTTTGGAAACGTTTGTTGGGAGCCGTTGAAGGGCTGATTCAGACGAGTCACCCCGTTCTTGTGCGAATATTTCCCGGTCAACACCGCGGCACGAGCTGGCGTGCAAAAGGAATTCGGAGTGAGCGCATGCTCAAAGCGCATGCCTCCCTCGGAAAGCCGATCCAGACCAGGGGTCTGAATATCCGTGTTCCCATAACAGCTGAGCGCTTGCTTCGCCTGATCATCCGCCATAATCAGTAAAATGTTTGGCCGCGAGGCGGCTAGGCCAGCTATATTCAGCGACACTAACAGCGCTATAGAAAGCAGGCCTATTCTATTCGGTTTCTTTCTCATAGTATTCTTTTTTTAATCTCCTATTTTAGTTCTCGGCTCTCGGCGTATTTACTGAATGCTTGAAAGAGTCGCTGCGCCCTTTCCGGGTTGGATTTTGATAAATCATGCATCTCGGAAAGGTCTTCACTTAATTGAAAGAGTTCAAATTGCGATTGCTTCACCACGTCCATCCTCCGAACTCTTGACTTAGAAACTAGTTTCCAGTCGCCATCACGGACGAAGCCACGGCCAAACATCATCCCCGGGCGCTTATAATTCAGAGATGAGGACCACAACACCGGAAGGAAGCTGTGACTGTCTGCTGCGCTTCCTGGATAGCTTTTCTCCGGATCCACTTGGAGCAACTCTGCAAAAGTCGCAAAAATATCGGTAAAATTGATGACTGCCGTTGTTGTTTGATTTCTCACAATCCGTCCGGGCCACTTGGCAATAAATGGGATGCGGTGCCCACCTTCCCAACTGTCTGCCTTCGCCCCTCGTAAAGTCGCCGACGAGGCATGTCCACGTCTAGCCATGACCTTCACAGCCTTGGGGCCAGTTCCATTGTCAGTGGTGAAAATCAAAAGAGTGTTTTTATCTAGACCAGTCTGCTTGAGGGCCTTGTTGATCTGACCGACCACATCATCAAGCTGCATTACATAATCAGCGTAGTCCCCAAGTCCGCTCTTACCCCTAAACGCCGCACTAGGTACCCAAGGCTGGTGGGGAGCCGGCGAAGCATAGTAAAGAAACAGAGGCTTGGCGTCTGATGACGCAGCTTGCTCCCGAATGATTTTAAGAGCTTCTAGGCAGAATAACGGGCTGGCATCTTCCGGCCGACATCCCGGTGACTTCATGACTTTCACATCGCTCATTGTTCCATCTGCATTGTATTTTTTTATAGTGCCTTTTTCGGTGGGAAGCGCCACCACACTCCGGTCCCGCGTAAAACACATGGGGGATGAGCTCAGAGAGGAATTGATGCCGTAGAATGAATCAAAACCATGATCCAAGGGGCCACCCATAAGCGACTTTGAAAAATCTAGAGCGGGCCTTTTACCGCTCTTATCTGCCTCAAAACCCAAGTGCCACTTACCTATCATTCTGGCGACATAGCCCTGATCTTTCAACATAGCAGCAATAGTCTTTTCGCCCTCACCAATGATTGGATCGCCGCGCTCTAACAGAGTATTCAACACCCCCGTCCGAACTGGATTGGTCCCTGTCAGCAAGCCATAACGTGAGGGCGTGCAGGTACTGGCCGCAGCATGAGCATCAGTAAAGAGCAGCCCCTCTTCAGCTAACTGATCGATATGCGGCGTTTTGATTTTGGACTCAGAGTTATACACCCCGCAATCCCCATAGCCCATATCATCGGCAAGAATGATGATAATGTTAGGCTTACTGAGATGAGTGGCAACGGCGGCAGTAGCTGCCCACAAAAATAGGATAACCGCAAATGACAATTTCTTATTCACTTAGATAGCTTAGCATAAAACTTTATTGGATCTACTCGTCTACCAATGAAATGAGCTTCAGCATGCTGATTCCCTGTTCTGAGCTCAGATCTACTTTTTGTTTGGTTTTCAAGTCGAGGATCGATAGGTCAAAGCGAGTGATGCGCGACCAATCGATCACCTCCCCAGCTTGGCGCTTCTTACCACTTTTTTTGAAATCCTTTGGCTCAAATACCACATCTTGCAACCCTTGACCTTCGACACTTTTAGTTACAAAGAAACTCCCCTGATTCAACTGACTATGGAGAAAGCTACTCCCGGTCGACAAACGTAATGAGAGCTTGCGACCACTAGGGTCAATCCGCAGTAAAAGCCTCCTATCGTTTGAACGGTCCACGTCTGGGCTTTGGAATTTGTAGGTACGAATTAACTCTCCACCCTCCCTAACAGCCCAATCTTGAAGTCCATTTTTGAAATCATCGATGACGGTATTCCCATGATGGAGAACAGTCAGAGCCTCCAGATCGACATACTCTGGCACAATCGATTGTTCCAGTGAGTTCACAACAATCGTTGAGGTCGGCCCCTTCAGAGTTTCCATCTCTTCGTCAATGCTATAGCGGCAACTTGCATAGACGTAGAGTGGTAGCTGTTTGTGGATTTCCAAATCCAAGCTCCAAGAATCGCCCGACTGCACGGCATCCGCTCGGGTCCAGAAACGAGTCCGCGCATTGGGATCGTAGGAGTAGTAGATTTCGGTAATGAGCAAGCGCTGCTGCCGATCTTCTGGAGTCACCGTGAACCGTGCAGTTTGACCGTTGATTTCTAAGGTGCTCGGCGGCGTGACTGGGATTTTCTGATTGATCCCCTTCAGGTGTAGATTGAACCACTTGATTTGTAGCGCCCACTGCTCCGGCCCAGGGTCGTGATTCTCGTGGATGTTAGTGCTCACCCGCCATTCATTATGCTTCAGCAAGGCCATGCTCTTGTAGATACGATCGAAGGCCGAGTGGAAATCATTCGATGAGCTAATGAAAAGGACAGGACATGTCACCAACGGCCAGTAAGCACTCGGATCCACAGTTTTTCTATACATGTCCAAGTCCTGAAAGTGTTGCCGGATACTGGAACCCTTGATACCGCCTGGGAAATCTTCAAATTTGTAGCCGGTTCCGCCGACAAATGGGACGACAGCTTTGAGTCGGGGATCCATCGCAGTCAGCGATGTCACCATGCCTCCCATGGAAAATCCAGCCATCCCGATACGGTCAGCGTGGACCTCTGGTTGTTGCTCTAGGAAAGTAATTGCCCGTTTGGCCGCGGTAACCAATAGAAACCAATTGCTATTTCTCGGACTAACAACTGGATCAATTGAATATTGATCCGGCTGCAGGCTCCGCTTCCATCCCTTGCGCAAGGCCTTCGAATAAAAGCGTGGCCCTTGGCTCGGATCCACCTTTCCCCAATCAGTGTTCACCTCGACATCATTCTCCATCGGGCGGCCGAGCCAGTTGATATCGATCGTAGCAAATCCATGTTTGGCAAAAGACACACCGTGAGCCCGTTCAGCGCGTTGCCCGCCGCCATGACACCATACAAAAGCAGCGTTTTTCTTACCGTTGTCGGGAAAACTATAATAAGCCGCAATTCTGGAATCCGTATTCTTGAACTTGCCGACCTTGAAGGTGATGTAGCGTGTGATCACGCCGTCATTTTTCCACTCCTTGACGACCTGCACGTCCAGCGCCTCACTGCGTGGATCATAATCCTTCCACAGCTCGATCGGGGTTTGCGGCACATCAGCCGCCAGATAGACAGGAAAAGTTTCCTTTGCGAAGACATTAAAACATAGGCTCAAAACCAAGCTCTTCGCTGCAAATATTTGATTCATCATTTTACTTGCCAAATTTCTCTCTTATCTAACAAACCGTCGAAGTGCGAATCCCAGCGCTCAAATAGAGAAGCATAGGCCGCTGTGGATTCTTCACGTTTTATGATACCACCTTGATCCGCATCGATATCCTGAGATAACACAATTTGCTTGGATTTAGCCGACTCCGAAAAATCGGCTTTGTTGCTAATGTACAAGCCAAGATCGGTTTCCAAGTATCGGTTAAACTCGAGGCGGCAGACTTGCTGGTTCCACTAGATTCGAGCGTCCATCATCAGGAATAGGTAGCTTTAACCGCGGAGGTTGCTCATTTAGTTCTACCTTCCAGACAACTTACAATCAGCCTCTTCCATCATTACTTGTCCTTCCGGCGCAACGCCTGCGGAAACAGTGCAACATACTAGGCAAGCCAATATCATCGAGACTACAACAGACAGATGCCCCTTCTTTCCATGTTGCACCGTAATATACCCTTTAAGTTTAACTCCACATTCCGACAGGCCTAGGCCTAATCCTCTTATTTAACGGGAATTTCAAGCTCCGTGGTGAAGATTGAAGCTGGCAAGCCCTCATTGTTATAAAGGTTGGCTGCTTCCGCATTTTGTGCCCATGCATAGCGGACAACCACTGGCGCCGGCACATCCGGGTGCGATACTGTGATTGTGTCCCTACCAGTAATCTCAGCCACAGCCCATTTCCACTGGCGGTCTTTGCCACAAATCTGGAAATGCCTCAGTGGCTCTTTAGTTTCTTTGGTATCCTTCAAGCCGTCCTTTACCCCGGACATCAAACCCGAGCCCACAGAGTCAAATTTGATGACTACTTTATCGTCCTTAATCTGGTGACCCTGGTAGAGAGGGCCACTCCAAGCAGGGACCTTCTGATTATAATCATATTTCAATGCCCACAGTGCCAAGCGCTTGCCAGCGTCTATTTTGTTATGCGGATGAATATCCTTAGCTTCACCGATATCACTCAACACCGCCATCCCGGTATTTTGCAGCCCCAGCGTTCTGCGCTGTTGATCAGTGATCGATGCCCATCCGTCATAATCAACTGGCTCCTTACTAGGATTTCTAAAACTTGCCAACTGAGCGAAGTAGAACGGGAAATCCCCCTGTCCCCAGTGCTTACGCCATGCGCTGATCATCGCCCTGAAATTATGTTCATATTTCGCGGTATTATGCTTCGCGTTAGATTCCCCCTGATACCAGATCGCACCTTTGATAGCGTACGGTATCACGGGGTTAACCATCGCATTAAAGAGTGTGGAGGGATGTTGTTGATTCCCAGCGGGATGAATAGGCTTGCCGACTTTGCGTTTCTTTTTACCAGTTTTAACTTGTTGTGCCTCGGGTTGGCTTTTTGCCTTCTTCACTGCAGCATCCCACTTGGCCAATTTGGTTTGGTAGTCCGACATATTACTCTCAAAATATGCTGCCATTTCCTTATCTTCCTTAAAAGCCTCAGCGGGAATCCAAGGCTCAACCTTGGTGCCCCCCCATGCACACTTAATCAGAGCAACCGGCACATTAAGTTGCTTCCGCAACTCGCGACCAAAAAAGTAAGCGGTGGCAGAAAATTTAACATTGGCCTCAGGAGCTGAAACGATCCAACTGCCCGCAAACGCATCCAGCTGTTCAAGTGGTGATGTATTTTTCTCGACGGTAAACTGCCTAAATAGGTCATCCTTGGCGATTGAAATCTCCTTTTTAATATACTCAGCAGCAAGAACATCCGCATCTTTCGTCTTCCCTGGTCTTGTCTTAACCAGCATGCTCATCGTAAAATCCATATTCGACTGACCTGAACAAAACCAGACCTCACCAGAGAGAACATTTTTGACTTCGACCGTATTGCCACCTTTAAATGAAATGGTGTGCGGACCACCAGCCTTCGGTGTCTGCAATTTCACCATCCACTTACCGTCTTCACCAGTTAGCGTTGTGGCAGATTCGCCCCAACTACCAGTCACGGTGACCTTCTCGCCCGCATCAGCCCATCCCCAAACGGGTGCTTGAGTCTCACGCTGGATCACCATGTTATCGGTGAAAATTGGTGCAGGTTTCAGATCAGCCATGGCAATACCAGAGGTAGCCACAACACATGTAATAAAAGTAGATTTTGTTAGATTCATGTAAGTAATCAATTCCAGAAGGTTAGTGCTTGGATGCTGATGACTATAGATACCTCCGACCATCCTGCGTTTGGATGATGCTAAGCAGAAAAAGTGAGTAAGATAACACCTAGTATATGACCAGTCGACAGAATCATAGCGACACAGATTAAAGAGTACACGGAATACCTCGTCGTTAATCATGCAACAGAATGTCGCAAATTAGAAAAGCAAATAAACAACGCATGTATTACATATATACATTCAGACCTTAACAAGTTATCGTTATTCCAATACTGCACATGTGAATAATTATTACTTCTGAACCTATAACTATTTGTCAATAGATAGCACCATAACTTAAAACCCATGAGCGTCCACGCAAAAATCACCCCTGAAGCCGCAGCTAAATTAGCTACTCAAAAAAGAAATTCCACTCTGTCAGCGCTAATCATTTCTGTGCTTTCACTATTTTTGATTTGTCTGATTCTTTTTGTCATAGCACTAGTTGTTGAAGTGAAGAGCACACCTGAGATCATTTCTTATGCAACTGGAGTGGATGAATCTGAGGATATTGAAAAGCCTGAAATGACAAATCAAGTCGAGCGTAAGCCTTCAGCTCCATCATCATCCATGGCAAAAGTCATAGCTTCGGCTAGCGCTTCACCTACTGCTGTTCCCGTGCCAGACGTGGAGGTCGATGAACCTTCTTTAGCCTTTGGAAACGGAGATGATTTCGGTGAGGGTTGGGGCGATGGTGACGGCTGGGGTAGCGGTGGAGGCGGGGGTGCGGCATCATTCTTCCAGCAAAAAGTCAATGCTAAGCGACTTTGTTTCGTTATTGATGTCTCAAAATCGATGAACAATGGCAAGCGCCTCAAATTACTCAAGACTGAGCTCGCACGCTCAGTTGGCGCCTTACCTGAGTCGCTTGAGTACCAATTGATATTTTTTGGTGGCCCAGCCTGGGTCGTAGGCGCTGAGGTATCTGTAGCAGCGAACAAAAAATCTGCTATCGTTAAGTATGGCGATGATGAATACGACTGGGAAAAAGGAAAAGATGCGCACGATTGGGACACTAAAGGCAAGAAGGCCGGCGCACCAGAATGGCTCAAAGGGAGCAAGCAAAATATCGATGAGTCACTTTCCGCCATTGAAAGCGTCTCTCTTGTGCCTGGAACAACTTGGGAGCCAGCCTTCGATCTAGCACTTAACATGCAGCCTCGCCCAGAGGCTATCTTTTTCATGGGTGACGGTGGCTGCGCCAAGGAGCCAAGAGACTCAAAGCGGGTGGCTCACAAAATCGCCACAAAAGCCGAACGCGCTGGCGTCATTATCAATTCGGTTTGCATGGTCGAAGAATCTGAGCTTGACGCAATGGCCGCACTAGCCGAAATTACTGGGGGGCAACTTTCACTGGTTAAGGAGTCTGGTGAGACCAAGGTTCTCATTGAAGGAAAGTAGCGCGACTACTTCATAAAAATAAATCTTTCATTTAGATCAATAGAAGGCCTCGATATATTATATATCGGGGCTTATTTTTTATAAAATATTTGGGGCAAGCTAGCGTTTCTTCCTGTCGCATCACTACATTATTAATCAGGCGGAAAACCAGTTGGTATTATTTCTGCTGGATATAAGCTATGAAACTTCAAGACGCACGTACGCTCACACCTAGCCAACTCGAAGATAGACGCAAGCAAGCTGTACTTCTTCGTAAACAGGGGCTCACTTATGCTGAGATTGGCG
>NZ_JBDOPO010000288.1:0-11577 GCF_039830215.1 Rubritalea sp.
AATCTTCTACCTCCACTCGTGGTATTCAGCCAAAGAAAGCTCGCCAACTCATCGCTCGCGGCTTCTGTGTGGAAGTCATCGAACGTATCGGCAACGAGCCGCTCGAGGCGCTGGTGCTCAGCTATGTCGATGCCAAGTTTGGCAGCATTGTCTAATTAGTTCTACCCATCTGTTAAAAAAGGCGACCCCACACTGGGGCCGCCTTTTTTTTGTTTATAAACTTGCACGCCTAGTAACGCTCAATTTTCATACATCAATCACGCGCATTTACTCATGGAAAAAGAAAACAATACTTTCGAATTCTACGACACCGACCCACTAGTCAGAGCCCAAGACTTACTGCAGGAATGGAAGCCGAATTTGAGTAAACTGAAGCAACGTGCGATTGCACGAAAAGCGATAGATATCTCGCACAATTGCCTCTCGGCATGGTTGGTCCTCACTAGAACCTATAGCCGCTTCCCGCAGTCCAAAGAAAAAGCTCTCAATGCCATTCGCATTGGGAAAGCTATTCTCCCCTGCCCATTTGTGCTCAGTACTGAGACTGGAGAAGGTAATGAAAAAGCAATCAGCAAGCGCGAGCTCGATGTGCAAGAACACAGCTTTCTCTCGATCATCCAGCACATGGCTAAACTTTACTTCAAAACTCAAGACTACGCCTCAGCCATTGATGTTTTAGAGCTAGGCCTAAGCTATGCCGATGACGACCCACTCCAATTGCGGGATACACTCTGTGCCACGTTGCTATTTGATGAGCAATTCGAGGAAGCTCAAAAATTGGTTCATAACACACATTTTGAAAAATCTCTAGCCAGCAGTGTAGCACAAGCCTACCTCCACTTTAAAGCCCAACTCCCACACTGGACTCCAGATCAAATGGATGAGATTGGCGAGCAACTTTGCGGTCACACCCTCTGGCAATGGGCCCATAAACAATCGAATGGTATGAAGCGCCACTTCCGCGCTATCAATCACGCCAACCCGTTCTTTGCAGCCTTCATGCTCAACCCTGAGTGCAGAAAGATTAAGCTACCGTTAGCTCTCACCGCCCGACATGCTTCAGAAGCTCTTTCAGTGGCGCAGGTGCACCAAGAGCTTTGGGCTGATGAAGAGCTCCCACTCAAGCTACTAGAGGAATTTCCTTGGGAAAACCCGACAAAAAAAGAGATTCTAAAAGAGGACAAACCGTTGCTTCTCGCCACCATAAAACAGCTAGAGAAACACAGAGAACTATTGCGGCAACAGGCCGAAAAAGAGCACCTAGACGATCACCATTACTACTGATATTTTAGGTGTACTCACACAGTCACCCGTATGGCGCTCGTGGCTCATGACTATTTTGACTAGCAAAGTAGAGGAAAAACGCATTCTCCTCACCCTGCCTCTCTGCGAGATACTGTAATCCTGGTTGCCCTTCTCTAATTTTTCTCCCAATCATCACCTAACAACTCTTGTAACTGGGATTTCAACTGCACTTCTTTATCTCTATACTTATAACTATGACGTACACGTAACAAAGGTGTACCGATGTGAGAAGCTGTGCTAGCTGGTCGCATATCTTATTCCAGTTCCATCACTGGCTTGAATCTTTTTTTGCGGCCTACTCAATGTTCTGCTTACTATCAAACACTGCTACTGGCTCTTTATCAGCTCATAGCAAGTCAATGGGCAGCAGTACGCCACGTCCCATTATGAAGCGAATGCCCAATAGCCGGCAGATCATTTCCCCCGCCTCTATGGGCATCACTTTTGCTTAGAGCGTTTAGCCTCCTCTTTGGAACTAAAGGGGATCATCTTCTTGGTGTAGGTAATGAGCTCATGGATTATTTCAGCTGTGCGCGTGCGTGGTGGTTCCCCATCGTCAACATTGATACGTACTCGTACAGTTTTGATTTTTGCTTCCTCTTCCATGCTGCTCATTTTTCGTTCATAGTCTTTTTAGCGACATATTCCAACATTAGAATATCTAAAATTGAGGTTACACTCATCCATAAACAACCTAAAACAAGCAAGTCCTAGATGCGAAAATGTTTAAAGTTCCTCAGAATTACCGTATTGCGCCAAATAGAATAATAGCCAGGAGGCTTTCAGCTTCTGAGCTGAAAGGTGCCGTTGCGCCATAAAAAATGACTCCCTGATGAAAGTACTATCTGGAATCATGAGCGACAAAAGTAAAATACAGTATCTAGAGAGCTTTAGGTGCTCAATCCTTCAGTACTCTAGATTGGCTAGAGGTGGTAAAATATCACATGGAGGTGGCAGCAGCTGCTGCTGTCAACTCATGTGGAGCCCGACACTTTCTGAGATGTACAACGGCTGGTGTGAACTATCCACCCTCTGGCGCAATAGTGGTTTTGAAGTCCCTGTCGGTCTACTCAAAGTCAAGGGTGCCTCTCGAGATGCTAGGATCTTACCGGAACACTAACAGGGAGCTTCTCAATAAGACTAGCGAAGATTTTCTACTCAGAAAGCCCCAAAAAATGTAGAATGGATGTGCTCCAGACTAAACAAAAAACGATCAAGCCCATCTAGAGTAGAAGAAACAGGAGAGCGTAAATCAGCTAAGTCGATGGGGAGCATGATTGATGGCTCTACTACCTCAGCGTTTCGCGTATCATTCTTTCATGACGCGACACGAATATTAACTCACGATGGCCCTATTTTACGGCAAATTAAGCTGGATCATTAGTGCCGTTGATGTCACTTCTCAGCTGCACTGATTTACGATGGGACGCTTTTACCACGATCCCATCAGCCGGGCCGAACAACCACGCGAGTATGAATAGGCCTGCGCCAGCAACCACCATTGCCGCTGCAAATGAGCAGTCCATCCACACGTAAAAATACAATCCAATGATGGATGATAGAGCAGAGTGCACAGCAGAAAGCAGAAGCATCGTCTTCAGCTTATGGGTACAGAGATAGGCGCTCGCCGCTGGGATAATTAGTAGTGCGATCACTAAAATTGCCCCCACTGCCTGGAACGAGGTCACTACAACCATCGAAAGCACCGCCATCAAAATGTAATGCACAATACGCGGCCGATAGCCGATCGACGCAGCCATGCCTGGATCAAATGAACTCATTAACAACACGCGGTAACTAACAATAACAGAGAGCATAGTGATAGCAGCAACAATCGCTGATGTTATCAGAGGCTTGGGAACTACATGGCCCAGGATGGTTGGCCCACCGTAGTTGAGGGTATCCACCAGATTACCGTAGACCACACAGTCAGCATCAATATGGACTTTACTCGCATAGACACTCACCAGAATCACACCAATCGCAAACAGACTCGTGAATGCAATACCAATAGCAGCATCTTGCTTCACCCGTGTCTTACCATGGATTAGCTCGATCATAAATGTTACCAACATGCCAGCGCCTGAGGCCCCGACTAACAACCAAGGTGAAGAAAGATCTTCGGTGAAAAGAAAGGCCACCACGATGCCAGGCAGGACACTATGACTGATAGCATCTCCCACCAGTGACATCCTGCGAAGCACAAGAAAAGAACCTAACTGGGAACATGGTAGAGCCACGAAAAATGCCATCAACAAGAGGTAGATCACACTCTCGCCTCCTAAAATAAAGGGTCTTTCTATCCAATCAAACATACTAGTAACCCGTTGCTCCCTTCTGTGCTACTTTCTTGCCTTGCTGAGCCATCACTTGACTCACTGATGGAATCGGTTTCCCATGCGGGTCCAATGCAGGGAAATCTAAATCACGTTCGAGTCGGCGTACTGTGCTGGCCCCAATGACGTGCTCTATCTTTTCCGCGTCGTCGTGCACGTGGTCAGCTTGGTAGTCAGCCTGGTTAGTTAGATAGAGCTCCCAGAGTCGGTGATTTCGTACGATCTCTACCGCACGTTTCCAGCCAGTGGGCGTTAGATAGACGCCAGATCGTTCATCATCCCATGATGCTTCCTTTGATATTGTGAGACGTGAAATGTCACGTTTCACATGTTCCTGCGATAGCTTTCGCACTTGTGCTAAGTCGTTTACTCCGACTCCATCGTGAGCAAATCCATCATTCTCAAGCATCTTATAGATAGCCTTCAGAGTGTTCTCTCGGTTGATTCGCTGACGACGGCGCAGCACCTTGAGCGACTTTGCAATAACTCCATGCTGCGGCGCCATAAGATAAACAAGCCCAAAAATGACAGCCGCGGTCAGCGCGATCAATGGTCCAGTAGGAATATCTATGGACTCTACATGAAGTGAACCGTAGCACCCGATCACGCCAGAAGCCACAGCGAAGCCGACCGCATAAATCATCAATCTACAAAGCCTATCAGTGAGAAGGTAGGCCGTTGCCGCTGGTGTGATCAATAATGCTGAAACCAAGATCACCCCCACTGCCTGCATCGACACAACCACTGAAAATGTGAGCAATGTGTAGAAAATAAAATTGAGCCATTTCACTGGATAGCCGAGAGCGACTGCAAATCCTTGATCAAAACTCACCACTAAAAGAGGACGGATCAACAACCACACTACGAGCACTAAGACCACAGTCGTCCAGAACATCGCCGATAAGTCTGCGTCGCTGATCATCGAAGTATTTCCATAAATGAAGGAACTTATTCCCGCTCGGTTATCGATAAATTCCTTCAGGCCTGACTGCATTGCCAGACCAAGGCCAAAGAAGCTGGCCAATACGATGCCGAGAGCAGCATCCGACTTCAGTCGAGTCGTCGCCTCTATCGCACGCACCGTTCCCGCACTCAATAAACCAATCAACACAGCACAGGTGAAAATGACCCAAGGGTTGCGGTCGATCTCTAAGATGTGGCACATGATACAACCCAGCACCACGCCCGGTAGCACAGCATGTGAAAGTGCGTCACCAACCAAAGCCTCTCGTCTAACAACGACGAATGCCCCGAGCATACCCGAGGCTATGCCTAGGATGATCGTAGCTAGAAATGCCTTCTGAGTGATGGTGAAGGCGGCTAGCGATATGAAATCATAGTCCATTGCTAATGTGATAACTCCTATTAAATTCGGGAGCGGATCGCTCGGTTATTATGTTATTACGTGAAGTCGACTCGATCATTTCCACTCGGAAAAGGCCTATGACTCCTCGCCCGTGACTAATGACCATCCCTTTTTGCAACTTTGTCAGCCATTTCACTGAGTACAGTGAGTCGACCGCCATAGGTTTTGTGTAATAGTTCTTGGGTAAAGATGTCTTTAGTTTCCCCTTCTGCGACCAAACGCATGTTGAGCAAAATAAGCCTATCGAAATACTCCTGAGCTGATTGCAGATCATGGTGTACGACGATTACCGTCTTACCATTTGCACGCATTTCGTGGAGTAGCTTGATGATCGCAGCTTCCGTTGCAGCATCCACTCCTACGAATGGTTCATCCATCAGGTAGAGGTCGCTGTCTTGCGCTAGCGCACGGGCTAAGAAAACCCGCTGCTGCTGGCCACCACTAAGGTTACCAATTTGACGGTTGGCGTAGGGTAGCATGCCTACTTTGTCGAGCGCCTCACTCGCAATCGTGCGCTCTTTTTTGCCCACGCGCCTGAACAAGCCTAGCTTTCCGTAGGTTCCCATCAGGGCCACATCCATCACGGTCACCGGGAAGTCCCAGTCGACACTCTCGCGCTGCGGCACATAGCCAACGCGGTGTAGGCTTTCCTTCAGCGGCTTGCCAAAGATTTTCACCCACCCACCGGATGACGGGACTACACCCATGATCGATTTGATGAAGGTTGACTTCCCTGCTCCATTGGGTCCAATCACTCCAACCAGACAACCTTCTGGAATCGCCACGTCCACACCGTAAAGAACTGGCCGTTTATGGTAGGTGACAGTGAGATCGTGTGTCTCAAGAGCTGGAGTGTTCATGACATGTTAGACTTTGGCTAGATTAGAAATTTGTGATTGTAAGATTTGAGCCCTACTAGTGCTCTCTGAATCTAGTAAGTGCCTATAATTTCAAATAGCAAATCTCAAATTCCAAATGGGAACGCTTACTTCAAGCCTTCAACCACCGTATTCACGTTGTGCTTGATCATGCCGATGTAGGTTCCCTTGTCGTAGCTCTCGCCATTGATTTCAGCTATATCACCAGGTGTGCCACATGCGTCAGAGAAAAGGTGGACCTCACTCACTGCGACACCTGCTTCGTTAGCTACAGCTTTGATGCCTTTGTCATTCACACTTGATTCGGGGAATATCATTTTGAGCTTGTTCTCCTTGATGAAGGATACTAGCTGATTTGCGGCACCGAGGCCAGCTTGGTCATCTGAAGAAATGCCTTGGAGGCCTTTTACTTTGAAACCAAACGCATTACCGAAGTAGGCAAACGCATCGTGGCTTGTCACCATCACACGCTGGCCTTCTGGAACCTCTTGCGCACGAGCTGTCGCCCACTTTTTGAGCTCAAGAAGCTCAGCGCGGTATGCTTCACCACGTGCCTTGAAGTCCGCAGCGTTCGCAGCATCAGCAGCACTGAGGCCTTTAACAACTTCGTTGACCGTATAAGTCCAAATTTCTGGATCACCCCAAACGTGCGGGTCGTGCCCACCTTCTTCTTGGATGATGTACTCGTGCGGAATAGCGTCGGTCACTGCGTACACCTTCTCGCCTTTGCTCGCGCGTTTTTCGAGGCTATCCTGCATTCTGCCTTCGAGGTGAAGACCTGAGTAGAAGACCACATCAGCACTGTTGATCGCCGCTGTGTCTTCGAATGTCTGATCGTAACCGTGTGGGTCGACCGTTGGATCCATCAAACCGGTCACTTCGACTTGGTCGCCGCCAATCACCTTGACCATATCTGCCACCATTGTCGAAGTTGCTACTGCGCGTACCTTGTCGTCTGACTGCCAGATTGTAGTCGATTTCTTACCTCCACAGCTTGTGAAAGCTACGGATAGCGCTGCTACTGCAGCTATCATTAGTTTTGTTAGTTTCATAAAATTATTATTTTTCACTGAAAGGTTAAAATGCTGCGGAAAACCTCACTCCACCGATGAGAGCGTCGCTGACATCCGTGCTCCCTGACGGATTAATGATGTACTGAAGCTCAGGCTGAACAGCAAAGTGCTCATTGATTTGAAAGCGGTAAAACGCATCGATAGCGCATTCGTCTTTGGCAAATCCTGCACCATCGTTTGCGTATGGGTCATCAGAAAGGTTCACATATGTCATATAAATTCCTGCTGAATCAGAAGTACGACAAGCTAGCGTTCCCTCACTCATGAGGCCTAGTGCTAGATGCTGGGATACCTCACTCAAGTTTTCGTCAGCTGTTGCGAATTGCGCAAATGCGTAGAGACCTTCAGCTGAATCTTCACCTCGCGTTGTTAGCCGTTGCTCAGCATTAAAAAAGAATCCATAAGTTCCTGATTCAGAACCACCAGAAAAACTTTCGAAATCGCCCGTATGGTACCAAGCACCACCACTGAGACGCCCCTCACCTAGGGAGAAAATTCCATCCCAAGTTTGTTCACCTTGGAGGATATGGAAGTAATCGTTAGAGCTATCACCAGAGAAATACGAAGATGGTCCTCGTCGCCCAGTTTCCACCCCATCGACAGCGGCACCACCATCGTAAAGACCGTAGCCTAGGGTGAATGCCGCACCGTCATTTTCAGCCAAAGTAGCAAACACGTTCACACTCATTGCTGGGTTCGGGTAAGTTGGTAAAGTAAAGATCGTTGGCGAGAAACCAGCTGATGAATTCGAAAAATTGCCACCTGCATCGACGTAGTTGAATTCACTATTCGCATCGACTTTTCCCACTTTTATCCGGTATTTCCCATCGGCAATTTTCTGCTCAAACCAAAATTCGTACAACACATCTAGCGACCTCGCTGACTCGATATTTGTGTAGCCTTGGATATCGGCCGCATCAGCAGATCCTCCATCCTCAGCATTCACATGAAGATATTTTGCAAACACTGTCGCCCCCTTTAGGCCAAAAATAGTTTCGAGGTCGAACTCGGCATCAAAGACCAACAAATTACGATCAGACCCACCATGCTTCACACCACCGTTTAACACGTTAGTGTATTCGTATAGGTACTCACCTGCAATAGAAACCCCCGCATCGCTCACCTGCTCTAGTGAATCTTCAAATTTATTGATCAGAGTGCCTGATTCAGAACCTTCATGCTTCTCGATCACGTGTTTCTGGCCATTCAGACCATGATGTAGGTGTGCCGATTGTGCCATAACTGAAACAACGGACGCTGCTATTGTTCCAACCAGGAGTAATGTGCTATTCATCTTATATACTGCTAAGTTTAGATCACTCGAAAGAGAGAAATGTTCATTTTCCACACTAGCTAAATATCGGTGCATGGGGCGAACGGACTTGTAGGAAGTCAGCCAATAATCGTCAACAACAAACATTAGCTCAGGCTAATTTTATTCACTTAACTTCACTTTGTGATTCAAAACTAAGAATAGTCTGAAGACCGAGCTAGGAAAGATTAACTAAAGTAGAGCGCAAAGAAGCTCTTTTACCCAAGCTATCAGTAGAAATCACTTTCTTTTTAAGCCATACTGACCAATGGTAGAAACATAAGCATGAGCGCACTTACTTTCAGTCCAATCGAGGAAATCATCGCAGATATAGCCGCTGGCAAGATCATCATCTGTGCTGACGACCCAACCCGCGAAAATGAAGCAGATCTTATCTGTGCAGGTAGTTTAGTCTCCAAAGAAATAATAGCCTTCATGGCCACCTATGGGCGCGGACTAATCTGCGCACCTATTTCTGCGGAACAGGCAAAAAACCTAGACCTACCACAGATGAGCCGTCGCAACACCGAAGCTCTCAAGACAGCCTTCACTGTCTCAGTCGACGCCAAAGATGGTATCACCACAGGTATCTCTGCCGCTGACCGCGCCCTCGCATTGAATATTTTAGCTAACCCTAAGAGTTCTGCTGACATGTTAGTAAAGCCAGGTCACGTCTTCCCTCTACAAGCAGCTGAAGGTGGCGTACTCCGCCGTACCGGCCACACAGAAGCAGCCGTTGACCTTGCCCGCCTAGCTGGACTCGAACCAGCAGGTGTGATCTGCGAGATCATGAATGAAGACGGCGAGATGGCCCGCGTCGGAGACCTCGGTGAGTACCAGCTACAACATGGTCTCAAAGCCTGCACCATTGCACAACTTGTGGAGCACCGACGTAAAGCCGAGAAGCTCATCAATGCCACTGAGATCATCCAGCTCCCAACAGATTTTGGAGAGTTCGACTGCCACCTCTATGAGAGCGATCTCGACGATTCCCATCACCTAGCGCTCGTGCGTGGTAAGATCGATCCTAACAAACCCACCATCGTTCGTGTCCACTCTGAGTGCCTCACGGGAGACGTCTTCATGTCCCGCCGCTGTGATTGCGGTGGTCAGCTTCACCAAGCACTCGAACACATTTCGAAAGATGGCGGGGTATTACTCTATCTTCGCCAAGAAGGCCGCGGGATTGGCCTTCCTGCAAAAATCCACGCCTACAAGCTCCAAGAAGAAGGCTACGACACTGTCGAAGCCAACGAGAAGCTGGGTTACGGCGCCGACCTTCGTGATTACGGAATGGGAGCTCAGATCCTACACGACTTGGGAGTGCGCAAGATTCGCCTGCTCACAAACAACCCGAAAAAAATGGTAGGTTTGCAAGGTTATGGGCTAGAAATCGTAGAGCAGTTACCGATCAAACAATGCTCTAACGAGCACAATGAAAAGTACCTCAAGACAAAAAAGGAGCGCATGGACCACCTTCTCTAGCCCAAAACCTTTTAAATAAAAAACGTCTCCACCCGTTGGTGGCGTCTGAACATATTCCGGTGTAATGCGACCCCATTGTGTTGAACTACGCTCACCGACTATGTTTCTCATTCACCTCAAATCCATTTAACTAATGCCACAGAAAACTAAAGGCGCATGGGAGAAATCCATGCCTAAAGCTCAGTTCGACTTCATGCGTGAAGTTCTCGCCGCACCCAGTCCAATCGGCCTCGAGGCCGCCATGTCATACGGCGTACTTAAGCCTGCTTTTGAAAAGTTCATGCCTAAGTCATGGGGGATCCACCAGTTCAAAGGAAATGCTGGCATAGTAGTCGACACCCACCCTGGCTGTGACGACATGACATCTGTGATGCTCATCGGTCACGCCGACAAGATCCGCCTTCAAGTGCGTAAGATCGACGCCGATGGAAAAATATGGATCAACACTGACTCCTTCCTCCCCTGCACACTCGTGGGACACGAAGTCACACTTTTCTGTCAGGATCCTAAAAATCCAGACAAATACCACAGTATCGAAGGCGGCACAATCGAAGCTCTCGGAGCCATTCACTTCTCCGAGCCAGCACAGCGTACTGGCGCTAAAGGCCTCAAGCCAGAGATGATGTATCTCGAACTCCAAATGTACGGAGATGATTGCAAACAGCGCATCGAAGACCTCGGAATTCGCGCGGGCGACCCGCTCATTCTCAAACGCGCAATCAAGCGTGGATTCTCAACCGATTCCTTCTACGGAGCCTACCTCGACAACGGCCTTGGCTGTTTCGTTGTTGCTGAAATAGCTAAGCTGCTGGCGAAGTCACCACTCAAAAACATCCGCGTGCTCTACACCATCGCTACTCACGAAGAAATCGGTCGCTTTGGTGCCACAGCTATTGCGGGAGAGCTCAAGCCAGATATACTCATCGGCTCAGACGTCAACCACGACTACGATGCTGCACCTGGAATAGGAGCAAAGCGCATGAATACTCTCACTATGGGCAAAGGCTTCTCCATAACTAAGGGTTCCATCACTAGCGAGCACCTCAACACCATCATCGAAGAAGCGTGCATGACAGCAGGAATTCCTTACCAAATGGACTTCTCCGGCCGCGACACTGGTACGGACGCCATGGCTGCTGCTCTTGCTGGATTCGACGCAGCAGCGACTTCCATCGGCTTCCCAATCCGCAACATGCACACTATCTCCGAGACCGGTCATACAGGCGATGTTCTCGCAGCTATTCACGGCATGATCGCCACCCTTCGTGCTATGGACAAAATGAACCGTGGTAAAGGCATCACTCGTAATGACCTCAAGAACGGCCACCCAAGACTCGATACCGCGAAAGCTCTTAAGTCGTAGTCGCTCCCGTCAAACTCCCCAGCCCTGTTCGCTATTCAGCGACAGGGCTTTTTTTTATGCCTGCTGAGCCGAGAGACCTAAAGCTCCTTCTCACACCAAAATCACTCAACTACTTCATCACTATAAAAAATACTGTCACATTCCCTGTTAACATTTCCTGAGTGGTTCCCTTCAATTAGTGACTCTGAGTATTCAATCACTCATGCCGCTATGCTCTAGTTCGATGCAGATACTGATACAACATGGAAATACTGAATAACGTGAGCCACGTAGCAGTAAGGGATTAATCATAAGAAAGTAAGGACGCAAGTAGATTTGATGTCACACGCTCTTCCTTACTTCGCTTAAAGAACAAAGACCCAAACACACTTGAGGGCACCTCCGGCAACTCCCGTTGTCGGTGTGTGAGTTATTGATTCTTTAAATTTGCGAGCATAGCTCGTTTTGTCGATAGCCACC
>NZ_JBDOPO010000178.1:0-11468 GCF_039830215.1 Rubritalea sp.
GGTGTTTTTATCAAAAAGTGGGTTCCTGAACTCGCTGAGGTGCCATGCAGTTATCTGGCTCAACCAGAATTAATGCCAGAGTTAGAGCAACAGTTTTGCGGCTGTGTAATTGGCAAAGACTACCCAGAGCCTCTCGTGATACACTCAGTGGCTTATAAAAAGGCTCAATCAAAAATTCGTGCTGTAAGAGTTACAGCTGAGGCTAAAGCCGAAGCTCGTGGAGTTTATAAAAAACATGGAAGTCGCTCGAACCGTAGATCCAAAAGAACTAAGTAATAGGACAATGATATTTGAGGCAATCTAATCACCAATATGAACTCGTCATCGATAGAGCTGTCAGAATTTCAATGTAAACTGCAAATCTCCGGCAACCTTTAGGAGACCACATCAGACTTTATTTGGAAATTTGAATGTTCGTATTTCCGAAAGAGGTATATCAGCTAGTACGGCATGCTGATTGTTCTAACTTTACTGAATATACAGCAATCCTAGACTTAGTCCGTTTAGAGGACTCTAAGTCTACGAGAATCGCTCTGAGGCAGACAATGAAATCCACACATTTGTAGTGATTTGAACGGTATATTGATGAGTTGGAAGCTAGATGATTTTTCATAGTTAGTCTGTCTGACATAGCTTGAGTAGCCACACCTAAAAAAGAAGAATCAAAGGGAGATGTTTTAACATCACTCGCCTTGGCGGACTTCTGGGTCGATTGCAATTGGGGATTTGTTGGTCTTTTCAAGACTGGAGATCTTCCCATCGTTTTCGCCATCACCGTCGGCATCTTCTACTGCGACGACTTTGATATCGACTTCGACCGGTACTGCGCGGAGCCCTGCGATGATTTTCTCCAGGTGACCAATGGTAGTTTCCCCAAGGTTTTGCGGTTGGGTGTAGTGAGTCGCGGCATTGACGATTCCGTCTTTGATAGAATCCAGGCCATCGTTGAACTGAGTGAGTTGCGCCACGATGCGGGCGACTGGATCGTCCTCACCACCTGCGGCTCCCATCAAGAGGTTTTTCTTGAAGCCCTTCTTAATATCTTCCCAGCGTGCTGATTGCTCTTCGGTAAGGATGTTTTCCATCTCACGGAATTTGAGGATGTTGGATTCCGCACCAGTCGTGAGCGTTTGGGATTCGTTCTCGTAATGATCTACCACGAGCCCTTCGACTTCTTTCACAGTCATGAGCGGTAAGACCTTTTCGGCAATACGGTTCATGTTTCGGTAGGAGCCCTGAAGCTTGAATGCTGGCTCGGTGCGGTAGGCGTCTTCCTGTGCCGCACTGCGGATGTATTCTAGATTTACTCGTAGGATAGCATCACGCACCCTGAAGAGGTGCTTAGTCACACTGACCATTTCTTCGATCTCAGCTGGCGTGTAGTTTGCCTCGAAATCCACTCCCTCTTGGCTGCCAGTGCGAGCGATCTGCATCACTGCGTAGACGTCCTTTTGACTTCTACTAGAGAGCTTACTCAGCACCACGTTAGATGTGAGCGAGTTCTCTATATAGGACCCTTTGAAGTCCTCAGCATGCCCACCAATGATATCACCGAGGTTGTAGGTGTCGGCTCGGTTTGAAAGCATGTCAGGCACCTGGAACTTACCGCCAGTTTCAGTGTATGGGTTACCGGCCATGACCACGGCAACTTTCTTGCCTCGTAGATCGTAGGTTCTAGCGACTCCCTTGTAGACTCCCTCGATCTTTCGTTGCCCGTCACAGAGTGAAATAAATTTCTGAAGAAACTCGGAATGTGTGTGCTGAATATCATCGAGATAGATCATCACATTGTCTCCCATTTCCAGAGCGAGGTTGAGCTTTTTCACTTCTTCTGCAGCAGTCGCATTAGGAGCTTCAGCGGGGTCCAGCGATGTCACATCGTGACCGAGCGCTGGACCATTGATCTTCATGAAAGTGAGACCTAGGCGATTCGCCACATATTCCATCAAAGTCGTTTTACCATAACCCGGAGGAGAGATCAGCAAGAGCAAGCCCATACGGTCAGTTCGAGTGTCCTTACCTGCCGTGCCAATTTGTTTAGCTAGGTTGTCACCCACTAGTGGCAAGAAGACGTTGTTGAGAAGTTTGTTTCTGACGAACGAACTCATCACCTTCGGCTTGAATTCGTCTAGTCGCATTGCCACACGCTTTTCTTCCACCAATTCTTGTTTGAGTTGTTGGTAGGCTGTGAAGGTCGGCACAGCTTCACGCTCGAAGCTCTGAAGGCGTTCAGTAAACTGGTTGTAATCGAGCTGGTACTTTCCGCCCTGCACCACAGCGTGGTCGCCGATCATGCCTTCTACAGTGTCCACCACACGGACGTGCATAACATCGCGCTGCTCGTAGCCTCCACGGGTCAAATGCACCGCAGCTTCGACTACTGTGTAGTTCACCCCAGAAGATTCTGACTTTCCATTTTCCGTAGTTTCTGTTTGGTCTGTGGTTGATAAAAATCCTTCTAACCAATCGAGGTTGATCTGATAGGCCGCGATTGGTTCATCCAAAAGCGTCTCATTGTAGGCTGCCTCAGCGTGCTTCACTGTGAGGCTGTGTTTAAATTTCTTCACCACATCAGCCGCTTCTGGTGACACAACAAAGTTCTCTCCGTTGGATAATTCTTCGAAGAGATAAGCTGCAGCATTTTCAGCGTGTGCGTCTTTGATCTGGCTAACTCCACACCAGCTATTCAGCTGAGTAGTTAGTTCGTTCACGAGCTTATGTAGTTCATTACGGTTCCCCCCAAAGATCTCCCTGCGCTTGGCGTGCGCTCGGATTTTCCCAGCAAGTTGCGCTTTAGCATCACCCTGCCAAGCGTGCCAGAATAGCATCGCTAGAGCACGGTCGCACGCTCCATGGCGGAGCAAACCAATGCCTGTGTGGATCGGGAGAATGGCACCTAACAAACATGCTGCATCATTATCGTGCACACCCTTGGTGTAACTCTCGGCGTAACGTGGCTGCATAAATTCCTGCACCACTGCTAATAAATTTTCCTTAGGCCATTGCGCTTTATCGTGCGCTAGTTGTTTACCAGTTTCGGATTTCAGCAATTGCTGCACGAGGTACTCAGCGCGATAGACTTCTTTGTTCTCAGAAATCACTTCCTGGTCCCACACTCCACGGGTTGCGAGGAAGCGCTCATCAGCGATGATTTCAAAGAAGTCTGTACCACTCAAGGTGAAGCTCATTTGCTCCTCGTGAGGTACGATGGTGAGCTCTAGTTCCTGGGTATTGACGTTGAACTTGTTCTTACCAAATTGGATGACGTTCTCGCCGTCAACGTAGAGTTCGTTACGGTCTTTCAGAGCGCGCACCGCATCTTCACGGATGGTTTTGAGGCGAGTCTGGATGTCGTCACCCTTCACCACATCGCCAAGCTCAATCAACTGCGCGATAATATCGCGCACCTTCTCAATCATCAGGTCACCGGCAAAATAGCCGTTGATCTCATTGATTTCTTTAAATCCTGAAACCCTGTTAGTGATGCCACTAAGCACGCGGTCGGCAGATTTGATCAAGCTGCTTGCGCGCTTACTCTTTTTCTCTAAGAGCTGCTGCTTACGCCCTTCAAAGGCATTGTAAACTTCTTCACGCTTCGTCGTGAGCTGCTCTACATATTCATCGAATTCGGAGAATCGGCCTTCGAGTTCTTCGATCTGCACCATCACCTTAGTGAGGTAGCCATCGGTCTTCTCAGCCGTATCACAGAGGTCTAGATAGTTGACCACAGCCTGGCTCAGTAGGTTCATCTGCGCCCCGAATTGCGCCACACCTTCTGTGCGTGACAGATCCTTACGCTTGTTCTTCAGCTCAGCTTTTACCCCATTGAGCTGAGAGTAAATCGCTGAAATACTTTCGATGATCGCCGTCGTCTGAGTCGAGTCCTCAATCTTGAGGTTCGACACCACGTCGATCAACATTTCGAGTTCTTTACCGGCATTGGCAATCTCCTCGCCTAAATCATCAGCCTCGGTGACCTTTGTGAGAGCGTTGAGCACTTTTTTCTGCTCATCTACTCTGGACTTATAAGGGTCGAGCGCTTGTGGCTCGAGCAAGAAGCTCACGGTCTTTGCTGAAACTAGTTCAGTGGCAGCGATCACACGTTCTTCCAGAGCATCGACCCGCGGAAGGTCCATGTAGCGCATTTCGCGTAAACCAATGACCTCACCACGGATGGTGCGGAGGCCAGCCAGTTGCTCTACAAAGCCAACAATATCGTCTGGTGGGCTGTGTTCGGCATTGCGCAACAATCGCTCGCAGCGCTCGGATACATCTTTGATACGTTCGGCAGAGCTCTTACGAAGCCCCTGGACTTTATCAAATTCTTCGATCGCGCTATTCGCTGCTTGCTGAATACCAGCTAGAGGTTCAGCTAGATTTTTTGTCTCTTCGTTAGAAATCCAGAAGTAGCTATCAAGCAAGATTGTCGCTTGTTTTACTAGGTCGATGTACAGTCCAGCGTAGTTGTCGTCCTTATCTAACAAGGTCAACAATTCACGACATTCAGCCATCGCCGAGACAAGCCCAGCATTACCAATTTTGAAAAGATAACTATCCTGGTCCTGTTGTTGAGCAGCAACAGCATCGGCACTCAGGATTGGAGTCTGCCAGATCTGGAGAGTGTGATGCTTCTGCGCTTCATCCTCAGTCTTAAAATAGATCAACTCACCATTGTCGAAGACCGAGTAACCATTACAGACAAATGGAGTTTCGACAGTTTGCTCGATCAAGTTATAGTTGAGCAAGACATAGTCGCCGTCCGTCCTGTTATAAAAAGCGTAGAGCGTGTCTTCACCATTGGCCGAAGAAATCTTGCGCTCGAAACGCATGTGATCGAGCCCGTGGTCGAATGTCTTTAACTCACCGGTGAGCAAGTAATAACCGTTCGCGAAGACGATACCGTGATCCTCAGGTAGCAGCACACAGGACTCACCAATAGCATCGATCCTATCAACCGATTGGTTCTTCTCGTTAAAGACGAGATAACGATACTCTTTCTCCCTGTACGGAAGAATTTTTAGAATGATAAGAGGCCCGACTATTGCATAGGAAATCTCCGCATCGTCGAGGGTCTGATCTTGGTCAACAACCTCCTCAGAATAGACTCCCTTGCCATCCGAGGTGTTGTCCTCGATTTTGACAGTTAGATCACCGCCCACAGTCTCGACGAAGACTTTTTCCTCGATGGAAATGTGTGGATGCTCACCGCCACGGTGCATGTCGCGGTTGACGCGCACCCAAGTAAAACCATGTTGGTCAGGGAAAACGTATTCGTGATCGAATCGATTACCCATGTACTTCAGCGTGCCGTCACCATTGATGACAAACTTGAAGGTCTTGATGTCCGTGATGTCCTTGCCGACGCGCAATGCGATATACACATTCGGCCCGATGTGCATGAACTTCGCAAAGATCGTTTGCTTGTAGTACTTGTAAAGGTAGGCGAAGTCGGTCGCAAACTCTTTGTCAGCAACTACTTCCTCAATAGATAATTTACTAAACCCGTGGTCAACCGGGTCGTATTGGTAAACAGCGAAGACGTCTGACAGGTCAGTGGTCTGCTTCAGTCCAAACTGGATATTGTAGCCGAACAGGAAGCGGTTGTTACCTATCGCTATGAGGTCACGTGGCACACAATTGTGCTCAGTCGTGACGCGCTCAGTCGATACTAACGACGATTCGACGGCTCCAAAAATCGATTTACGTTCCTCGTTCAGCGCATCCAAGCGCGAACGAAGTTCTACCGATTGTTTCTCCAAGCGAGCCCGAATCACTTCATAAGCTCCACCTTCTAACTGTTTATTTTCTTCTGACATCTTGCATTCGATTCCTGAGACTCAGCATGCTCGCGTTTACCACGAATCGCACGAATTTCACGAATTAGTAAATTGGCCTGCGGCCTTCTTGCTAAAGTACTATTCTCTCGTATTCGAGGCCTTCAGGAGCACCAAAATTAATGAGTAGTCCCAATCGATAGCTTGTAGCTTTTAAATAATTGATTACCTGTTGCCTGTTATGATCATTGAGTGCTTTTACAGCTTTTACAGCTTTTACAGCTTTTAACTCGATGATTATTTTCTCGTGACTGACAACATCAGCTTTAAAGAACTTCTGTAGAAATGCCCCTTTGTACTGAACTCGTATTGGGAGTTCTGACACAAAGGGGATATTCCTTGAGCTAAGTTCTATCTCTACCCCCTCATGGTAAATAGACTCATCAAATCCATTGCCTAATTCATTGTAGACCTCGAAACAGGCTCCAACGATGGCATAGGATTCTTCTTTATAAATGAGCTCCATTATTTCAATCAGGTTTGATGAACTGCACGTTTCAAATCCTGGCTTTGCAACCATTCGTGAGATCCGTGCGATTCGTGGTAAAAATCCTCCGTTAGAGGAATTTTGAGGCTGGGGAGTTGGTGAGGCCGAAGCGCTCCGCAGCTCCTAGGAGGCCAACGAGCTTGCCACGTGTCTCAGTGTCAGATTGTGGGATCATCTTGCCTAACAATGCGCTGACTGTGAGGTTCTTGATATCTTCCGTTTCGATTCCGAATTGGTCGATCCAGCTTGCGATCTGGCTCTTGAAGTACTCTGGGTCACCATTGAAGAATGTGTCCTTCACGTCGGTGAGCACCTTGGAGTTATCCACGATTCGATCAGCAACCTTACCTTTGGTAACAGCGCTAGTGATCTGGTTGAAGAACTCAGACTCACCACCGACGATGTCGATCTTAGCCTGCTTGAGAGCTTCACCGATAACCACAGCTTGTTGCTCAGCGATCTGGCGTTGGACATCGATCTCTGCGAGTTCGATTGTTTTGGCCTTATCAAGCTCGAGCTTGAACTCTTCGTGGTCCTGGCCGGCTTCTTCAAAGAGCTTCATCGCAGCAGCTTTCTGCTCGATACCCTTAGCTTCTGCTTCAAAGCTGAGTGCGTCGACTTCTGCCTGCGCTGCGCCTTGCTCCTTGAGAGCAGCTGCATCAGCGAGCTTCACTTCTACCTCACCTAGGCCTTCCGCAGAAGTTTCCTTGGTGACCGCTTCAGCGAGCATCTTCTTGGCACTTGCTTCTTTCTCAGATGCTGTGAGTGCTGCTTCGGCTGTGATGATACGCTCTTCAGCTTTCATTTCACTCGCTAACTTGCTAGCTTCAGCGGATTTCTGCACTTCGTATGCTTCTTCGTCAGCCTTGAGAATAGCAGCCTCTTTACGAGCCTCAGCCTCTTTCACTTCACGGATGAGACGCTCGTCGGCTTCTGCTTCAGCGGTAGTGACAATCACTTGCTTGTGACGATCTGCACCAGCGAATGCTTCAGTGTCCTTGATCTTCTCTTGCTCGATAACGACGGTCTTCTCGAGAGCCACGCGGTCTTTGATCACCTCTTGGATGTTTTTCTTCTCAACCTCTACAAACTTCTCTTTCTCAATTGATTTGAGTTCAGTGACTCGCTCGCGCTCGATCACTTCAAGCTCACGCTCACGTTCAACACGCTCGATTTCAACCGCATCAGTACGCTCTTTATTGCGCAAAGCCACCAACACCTGGCGTTGCTTGTTCTCTTCAGCGACTTGAATTTCTTCTTCTGCTGAAATGCGCGCACGCTCAGCTTTTTGATTCTCCTCTTCACGAACCTGATCAGCCGCTGCCTGCTCACGGAATTGCACCACTTGCACTTCGCGTTCTTGCTTAGCCTCGGTTTCCGCAAGTTGGCGCTCGAGCTCGAGAATTGCTTCACGCGCTTCCACATCCTGCTGCTTGATCACACGTTCTTTGTCGCGTTGGATGTTGTTCGCTAACTTAGCCTGACCTGCCGTGAGCTCAGTAATTTTCTTAATACCTTCTGCATCAAGAATGTTATCCGGGTCGAGAGCGTCTAGTGGAGTTTGCTCGAGGTAATCGATCGCAGCATCATCCAGCACGAAACCGTTCAAGTCTGTGCCGATCACTTTAAGAATCTCGTCGCGGAATTGATCACGCTTTTCATAGAGCTCGATGAAATCGAACTGCTTACCAACCGTCTTCAATGCTTCAGAGAATTTAGCATCGAATAGAGCACGAATTTCCATTTCTGAGGAAGCTCGATCACAACCAATCGCGCCTGCAACCTGCAGTACGTCTTCCTTGTTGTTATTCACGCGAACGAAGAATGCAACCTTGATGTCAGCACGCATGTTGTCCTTACAGATGAGTCCATTCTTCGCTGTTCTATCTATTTCCACACGCTTGAGGGAAATGTCCATGAGGTCAGATCGGTGCATCACTGGAATGACAAACATACCATCAAATGTCACTTTTGTTTCACCGATACCAGTTCGGATGAGAGCCGTCCCCTTTTCAATTTTCCGGAAACAGTTGATCACCAAATAGCCAAGAGCCAGAACAACAACTATCGCTATTACTGCGCCAGTGCTCGCTAGGAAGCCCCAATCAAATGCTAGAATGTCTAACTGCATTATTTCATTTTTATTCATCGTTTTATTTTTTGTTTTTAAATTTCTAGTTTAGCTACGGAGTAATACTTCCCGTCTTCAGATCTCTCAATGACCACGACAGCGTCTCCACGCTTCAGCGCTTCTGACCCTTCTATTAGTTTTGCATTTAGCTGTAAAGGTCCGTCGTGGCCTATAATCTCCACCTGACCAAACTTTTCTGTTAACTCGATCGACTTCACAGTTCCTTTATGCCCTTCGACCTTCACACCGTTGTCCTCCCCCTGTTTGAGTAACCTAAACAGTGGGATAAAGGGCATCACGGCGAAGCGCGTGACAACCACGCTCACCACAAATCCGCCCGCTAGAATACCTAGGCCTATCCAGTTGTTATATTCAGGGTTAAAGAGTGTCGTTAGAGAAACTCCAGTCATCCACATAGAAATAGAACAGAAGGACAACACCAGCATCGTTGGCACCTTGTCGGCATTCACAAAATGAAGAAAACCATCAAAGATTCCACCTACCCCATCGGTCTCCAAATCAGCATCGAGATCAATATCGAAGCCGTCAGCCAAACCTCCTGTCACCACACTGAGTAATAACATTAAGATAATCATAACCAATCCTGCTGATACAGGTAGCATATAGGGCAACATTGAAATCTCTAAAAGTTCTTTCACAACGAGAGCACTAGATAAAATTCTAGCAGTTTCCGCCATTACAAAGGTCAGATATTTTTCCCACGTGGCACCTGAAATCCATACAAATAAACGGATATGCATACTGAAGAGCGAGTTTCACAGACCTCCACTGAAAAATTCAACTTATATGGTTAGCATATTCAGACCATGACCAGCTCCTTCATCCCCCTTGCAGTCAGCCAGTTTGAACTATTTGGTACGGCTCATTTTGCAGCTATTGCCCTCACCTTTGCGACTGCGATTTGCCTGATTTTTTATTTAAGGTCGAACAAATCCTCGAGAATTGAATCCATTATACGCGTTTCCCTAGCCGGCCTTTTACTCACAGCTGTCGCGCTCGATCCGGTATTGACGATTTTGAGATTTGGAAACACAGCAACTGGTTGGGAATTGGTTGAGCATTGCTCGCTAACGTTCTACCTCTGTGATGTGGTCTCCATCATCCTAGCGATAGCTCTTATTAGACAAGCCAACGGTTGGCAGAGATCGGTTACCTTTGGGGACTAGCTGGCACCTTACAGGGCCTGATCACCCCCACTTTATGGTTTGGCTGGGGAACTCCCGAGTTCCTCGTCTTTTTTCCTGCAACACGGAGGAGTTCCAGTCACTGCAATTTTACTAGTTTGGGGCCTTCAGATCACACCAGAAAAAGGAGCCTTCAAACGCGCTCTGTACTGGAGTTGGGGTTACATGGCCCTCACCATGACTATCAACTGGGCCATTGGTCAGCACTACGGGTTTCTCAACGGAGTGCCCGAGGTTCGCACACTCTTTGATTACATGGGTCCGTCCCCTTACTATCTAATCATTCCTCGAGTAGTTCACGAAAGAAAGAAGGCCATCAAGCGAATCTGCTAAGTCCAGTCGACAGCAACCTCCGCTGGCTGCCCACCTTTGTCTTCATAACGAATCAGCCCGTGCTCGAGACCGTATTCATGGACACACTTAGTGACCTTAACGTCAAAGCAGCAATACTCAGCGATTTTCATCATATAGGATTCATCGCCAGTCTTCTTGTAGGCATTCCACCATTTGAGGGCATCGAGACCATCTGCGGTTTTCCCCATTCCCAAACTCACCTTTGCTGCAGAGTCTAACTTCAATCGAAAGCCTAACTTGTCCTCAGCTTCCAAATCTAACATCATATCTAGATTCATCGTCTGCGCCTCGAGGTCGTAAATCGTGTAACCTTGGAGTACTGGGTAATCGAACTGGATATGATTCCATCCGACAACTAAGTCAGCACGGACAAGTTGCTCAACCAGCGCGTCCATTTGGTCTTCGCCATAAACGATGTATTGCTCGGACTTGGTTGAATACGTCACAGCAACGGAGACTCCCATCTTTGCTTTATTTTTAGCGCCACCCACGGCGGAAAAGCTTTTTTGGGTCTCGAGGTCGAAGTAAACAATATCTCGCATAGCTGAGGTAGATGTAAGAAGTATCCTGAGCAACTGCAAGTGCAGGATCGCTTATTTCGACTCTCCTATAAATTCTTGCATCCAGCTCTCACTCCGCATTTCATCCAATAAAGCCTCCGGAAGCACCATATTTAAGAAGAGTGACATTGCAAAGATACTCGCTACATAGGCTACCACACGCATTCCTGAAAAGGGACGCGCCACCACACGGTAGCGCCTAGGTATGTCCCACAGAAAGAATCCGAAGCGACGGGACAAGAACCAAGATATTCCCAGAGAGAATGGCCAAATTTGTATGACCCCCATTCCCATCGCTAGTATCCACATTCGCAGTGAGCGTAATACAGAAAACTTGAGAGGTATCGCATGACCAAAGGCATCAGTCGTTCGCATCCCTAGCAAGAACTTGCCAGGAGAGACTTTCCACAGATGAATCATAATGGCATCTAGCAGCACGTAGGCGAAACCAACAGCGAGCAACGGCACCACTGAATCGCTTTGGCCCATTTCAAGAACCTTCTCTTGAAATACGGCAAAAACAAGAACCATGTAGAGGAGGAAATCATGCATTCTCGCAAAGAATCGACGAATCGCGTGGAGCGGCGGAGCCTTACTGAGTTCCTCAGCTAGAGCCTCTTTTATCTTCTCTGCTTGGTTTTTTACGGATTCAGGAATCGGTGGAGGCGTCACAAGATCTGAAACCTCTTCTACCTGATCAAACATGGTCTCAAACTGGGCAACCTCTCCGAGTGGCCCCCAAGATGCGGCTCCTTGATACCAGCATAATGTGTCCTGGGTAAGTTCACCGGCATCGATACGTTCTCGGACCTCAAAGGTCTCAAATGGACCTAACTTTTCCTCGTTTACTAACAACCAAACTTTCATTTTTTCTCTACATTAGAGGCTTCTAAGTGA
>NZ_JBDOPO010000196.1:0-11399 GCF_039830215.1 Rubritalea sp.
AAACATTAGCAGTCTCGCTTGTGATTAGCATCGTATTCAGCAGTATGATCCTTCTAACTCTTCACTCAATTGAAATGAAACAAGGTGTGACTCCTCCACCATTCTTCTCTTCTTTTGATGTAAAAACAGAGACCACATGTGTTGGGTTTGGATGTGGTCCAGCTGAGGTCACCCCCACTCGTCCCGCCGCGCCTAGATCGAATATAGCTACCCTTTTAGCAAAAAACATACGCTCAGCCTTCTATGACGTATTCGGCCGATATTCCAGCTCTTGTTCCCTATCTAGAAATCGATCACTATCCTATCGACGACTTCCATTTCGATGAGGACTTTATTTCGCACTAAGTTAAGAACTGGCTTTGCCCACATGCCTTCGCCTAAACTGAATGAAAAGTATTGTCCTAGCTGACAATTCCCCTATCTATATAGGCAGATATGTTCGAAGTAAGGGAAAAACCAGAAATGGTCGAGCGCGCATTGCTCGTCCGCCTTTCATTCAATCGCCGCGAGGAAGATACCGACATCAGCCTTTTAGAAGAGCTGGAAGAGCTCGTCACCACCTTGGGCATTGGAGTTGTATCCCTCGAGCTAGGATGGTCGCGGTCTATGCATAGAAAGTACCTTTGTGGCACTGGCAAAGCAGCTGAGATCGTCGAGCTAGCACATGCACACGAATGCGACTGTATTGTATTCGACAACCAACTCGCCCCATCCCAACAACGTGAGTGGGAAGAGCTGGCCCAAATCTGTGTGATCGACCGAGAAGAAGTCATCCTCGATATTTTCGCCCAGCGCGCCCAGACCAAAGAGGCAACCTTACAAGTCGAGCTTGCTCGGATGCAATATGCCCTTCCTAGAATGGCCAGAATGTGGGGTCACCTCGACCGCGAAGGTGGTTCTGGTGGTGGTGGTGGTGCATCAAGGGGCATGGGAGAAATGCAGATCGAGGTCGACCGCAGACTCGCAAGAAAACGGATCGATCGTATCAAACGTGAACTCACAGCCGTACGCTCACAGCGTGCCACTCGACGAAAGGACCGAGAGAAAAATGACACCCCACACGCGGCAATCGTAGGCTACACCAACTCGGGTAAATCAACCTTGCTTAACATTCTTTGTGGAGCTTGCATCATGGCCAAAGACATGCTCTTTGCCACACTGGATACCACAACTCGATCTATCGAACTGCCCGACGGCCAAACACTTCTACTCACCGACACAGTGGGGTTTGTTCGAAACCTCCCTCACCGCCTAGTTGAAGCATTCAAGGCAACGCTTGAGGAAGCTCTGCTTGCTGATTTTCTTATTCACGTCCTTGACGCCAGTGACCCTAGAGCGCTGGAATTTTTTGAGACTACTATGCACGTACTCAACGAGCTAGGAGCGGAAGGAAAGCCGATGATCACTGTGCTCAATAAAATAGATAAGGTCGAAGAGACTAAGCTCCTGGACAACCTTCAAGAGAAGCTTGAAAACACCATACTGCTCTCAGCAAAAGAAGGCCTCGGCCTCGACGACCTTAGAGGCCTTTGCTCGGTAATGCTTGCTGACCGTGTCCGAAGCCATTGCTACCGTATTCCACAAAGCCGTGGTGACCTGTCCGCACTTTTGCATAAAGACGCTAAGGTTCTGAACACCGAGTACGAAGGCAACGATGTCCTCATCACAGCAATCGTCCCCACTATTGTAGCCGGCAGATTGGAAGAGTTTATCTCTGCGTAATAGCACTCACCACTTTGGACAACCAAAGAGGAAGAAACCCTGAACTTGCAACCAGCAAAAAAGAGTGGAATGGTAGCGGCGTATACCACCATGCGTCTGCTCATTCACAATTTTCATCTACTTCCCCTAACACTGCTAGCTCTTACGCCAGCAAGTTTGGGGCAAGTTGAGGCTGCCATTGTCACCCCTAAGCTCCCCCTCCTTCCTCTAGACCCCGCAAGAGCGCAGATGGTCGGCGAAATCTCTGGTGATGATTTGAAAATTCCCCACGAGCGAGAGGAAATTGCACGCCTGCAGATCTTCCTCGACCAACAAGATTTTGGACCTGGTGTGCTGGACGGGAAAATGGGCACCTTCACCAAAATGGCGATCGAAGCCTACAATAAGAAGTTTGGCCGCAAGGACTGCGAGTGGAACCAAGTCAAAGAGGATTCTAAACGAGAAGTTCCCAACCTTTACGCCACAGCTATCGTGCCTGAAGTAGCCTCTAAGTTTGTTGATACCAACTTCCGCTGGGGCAATGACCGTGGCTACCAATCGACTCGCAAAAATATGCCCTACCGCTCGATTGCCGAATTCATTGCAGAGCGTTACCACACTACCGAAGACTTTTTAAAACTGATCAATGGCAAGAAAGTCATTGAGAACGCCGGTGTCCGCACTGCCATGCGTGTACCAAACGTCGAGCCCTTTCGGATCGAAATCATGGCTCTAGGTCGCACCTATAAGTCCGACCCCGTACTCAGCAAGCGTTGGGCTGTCATCGACACTAAGCAAAAGCAAATCCGCATCTATGAACCACTAGAGCCAATCTTATCAAAGGAACCATCGACTGAGCAGGAAAATCAAGAAACCCCACCAAACGTAAACCCTGTCGAAACCAAGCCAACTCGCATCTCAATAATCGACTCCCCCACACCAGGTTCTCCACGCGCTATGATTGTAGAAGACGATCCAAATCCGGAGCAAAACCTAACCATCCACGATGAGCACCGAGCTATCATTGTGGCAGCCTACCCGATCACCCCAGGTAAACCTCAGTTCATACGCTACGGCACGTGGACTATGAAAAACTCTATCGAATTCCCGACTTGGCGCTTCGACGACTCATTACTCAAAACTGGAGAGCGCAGTACCACTAGCCTGACTATTCCCTCCGGACCTAACAATCCTGTCGGCGTACATTGGATGGGCCTTAGCCGACGAGGCATCGGCATCCACGGCACCCACCAACCAGATAAAATCGGCCGTGGCCGCAGCGCTGGTTGCATCCGCATGGCCAACTGGGATGTCACCAAACTTCCGCAACTCATCCGCCCCGGAGCCACCGTCATCATCAAGTAATCTGGGAGCGCTGAGCCCAAGCTCAGCTGCAATAAATTTTATATCGTTAAAGTCAAAATTCCCCTCTAACATCAAGCCATGAGTACTGAAACTAACCTCTGGAGTAATTCTCCATCACAGTTCATCAATTTCCACAAATTCCTAATGGGCGTCGCAGTGAGTACTGCCGTCATCACTGCAGCATGTTACACATCCTACTATGTCCTCTACGCGCTCATCCTTCCAGTAGGCTGGACACTGTGGCAATATCTCGTCGTCCGTTGCCTTAGATACGAACTCACCAGCGAGCGTATCAGTCTCCGAACAGGTGTATTCAATCAGCAGGTCAATGAGGTCGAGCTCTATAGAATAAAAGACACTACCATCCAGCTCCCATTCCTTCTTCGTATCCTCAAACTCGGTACACTCGTGCTCGTCACTTCTGACCGCACCCTGCCAGAGCTCGAACTCAAAGCAATCCGCAGGCCACGTGAAGTAAGAGACATTCTACGCACAAATGTAGAGCGACTCCGCGACCTCAAACGCGTGCGCGAGGTCGACTTTGAAGGTGGTGATGACGACTTCGAAAACATCGCCCCCCTTTAAACTACCTGTGAACGCCGAGCCTCAGCTCAGCAACAACAGCTCCACCTCCTACGAGTTTAACATTCTCAACGCTCCTCGAAGGAGCTCCTCAGCAGACACAGTAGGATCGGTCGCTGAGATTGCTTTGACTGACTTTCTAGCTTCAACTTGCTTGTAGCCGAGACCTATGAGGGCCAGCTCAGCATCATTAGACGCGCTCGGTGCTGCATTTTCGCTCGCAGTCTTCCAGCCATCGGCAACCCCCACTTTGTCCTTGAGCTCTAGCACCACGCGCTCAGCGGTCTTTTTACCTAGGCCTTTGATCTTAGAAAGCGATGCCACATCGTTGTTAACCACTGCAGCTTTGAAATTCTCCACGGGCATCCCACTGAGTACAGCCATGGCAATAGCTGGACCAATGCCACTAACGCGATCAATCAGTAAAAGAAACATGTCGCGCTCCGCATCTGAGGCAAATCCATACAAGGTTTGCGCCGTCTCACGGATATGCAAATGCGTACGAAGATCAATCGGGTCTCCCTCCAATGGATTTAAGCGGTCAAAGGTCGAGAGCGGAACATGGACTAGGTAACCAACACCGTGGACATCGATCACCAAACGGTTTGGTAAAGCCTCTAATACATTCCCTCTCAAGCGCGCTATCATGACCGCAGTACATAGCTAGCATGCACCATAAAATCCAGTGCTAAGACATCTATTGGTAAAAAAACTTAGCCGCTGCGTAATGATCTAAAAAAACATTTCCCCTTGTCACTCAACCGCCGACTCTCCCGAGAAATATTGAAAAACGAATGATTCACCGAGCTTAAAAATAATTTCCAACAGTTTAAGCTTGGCAGCATCCTGATAAATTATTTAAATACTTAACTTTGCAGTCGCCAGCAGCGCAAAAAAATGCTAGTACCCATCTCGTTATGGCAATTACTAAAAGAACTCGCTTCTCCCGTCGCGTCCCAGATCATGTGACTGATGAGATCGTTCATGTCCTTGGAGAAGATCCTCGCTTCTTTGGTTTCAACGACCTATTCGAGAATGTTTTTGATCGCCTCAAGGCACGCAACGCTGTTAGCGGTGGAGAAGAAATGCTTCGTCTACGAGCATACGAGAAGCTCCAAAACCTCGTCACTCGTGGAATGGTTGAAAAGCAAGGCAAGGAATACAAAGGCCTCGCACGCCTCCCTGAAGCACACAGCACATTCGAAGCTGAATAATTTTGATCTTTCTGCTGGAATAGCAGGAATTCACACTTTACCAATTACCCATGTTGAGTCGTCAACATGGGTTTTTTGTACCGCTGTAGCGATTGCACTACACTCCTAATACACACAATTTCCAACAACTTCACTTCACACATTCATGCTCGAAAGCTTTTATCCAATTGTTCTTCAAGCCATTACAGCCATTGGATTCGCAGCCATAGCATTAGGCCTCAGCGTCCTACTAGGTAAGACAGGCCGCCGCGATGGCGACAAAGACACGGTGTACGAATGCGGCATGGTCCCGATCAGCTCTAGCACACCACGTTTTTCAGTGAAATTCTACATGGTTGCGATGCTCTTCGTCTTGTTTGATATCGAAGTTGTCTTCATGTACCCATGGGCAGTGCAGTTCAAAGAACTCATCGTTGCCAGCAGCACTGCGCTCTACAGTATATTAGGTTTTGCTGGCATCCTTGCCGCAGCCTACATCTACGCGCTAAAAAAAGGCGCCCTCACTTGGAGCGAGTAGAACCAAAAACAGCTCGGACATCCTGCAGTTTATTGACCTGCTGACAGCTAGCGCCTGCTTGAGGCGTACAGCTAGTCATGGTCGTATTTAGCAAAAGGCGCATATTCTGCGCCTTACTTTTTTAGGGAGCATTCCCTTACTATACTATTGGGCTGTCAGCGCTACAGCTCTCTCGATAGTGTTCCCCGAGCGGCGACTTATCCAGGACCACCTCAGAGAATGGTTAGACCAGCCTAATTTGCAAAGGATTCGGATTCGGTCGCACTCCTGCCTAACCAACACAACCCCGTGTTTATTGGTAACTCCCGACCCAGCTAGTGGCCCGGCCAAAAGAGGCCAGCGACTCCGTGATCGACTAACCAAAAAGAATCACACTCTATTACAGTATGGTGAAATCAAAGGGACCATTGTTCTTTTGCACGGGAGAAATGGAAGAAAAGAAGACTTACTAGCAGTCGCCGAACGTTTCTGCGCAGTTGGTTTTCGCTGTCTACTTCCTGACTTACCCGCACACGGAGAGAGCGCTCGAGCCACAGCAAGCTTCGTCCTCTCAGCTTTTGATCAAAGTTTTGCCAGCTCAGTCCTCCAAGAAATGGAACACGCTTACCACTTTAAAAAGGATCCATCATACCTATGGGGGATGTCAATGGGTGGCGCCTTCACCTCTGCTGCACCCAAGCATAGTTCAGACCGTTGGAGTACAGCAGTGATCGTGTGCTCATTTGACTCCCTCCCAACAATCATCTGAGACAAAGCCGAATCCATACTTCCAATGGGTGCGCACACCTTTACCAAATCAGTGATGAGTCAAATCAACAACTCTCAGTCCATCGATTGCAAAAAATACAACCAGCTAAATGGGTTAAGGAAACAAACACTCCGCTATTTTTTGCTCATGGCACCGACGACACTCTCCTTTCTATGCAGCGTGTTTACCCACTCTTTCAGCAAGCCGGCAGCACCAACAAAAAGTGGAGCGAGGTGGAAGGCGCAAGCCATAGTAATATATTAGTCACGCCTATGCCACACTTCTCAGAAATGGCTGCGTGGCTCCTCGAACACCCAAGCTCTTGATGGTTCGCCTATTCATCGATCAATACTGTATTGATAAATGGCTTTATGAACTGAATCTTGCTTGCTCGTAGCTACGACATAGACATACTGCGCGCGTGACTGATAAGAACCAGATACGCGAAAATTTACGTAGCGAAGGCTTCGAACTCATCGACAGCACATTGTCGTTGTTAGTTGATAGCCTAGCAGATGCCCTCACTAGCTTGGGTGAAGACGACCTTCTCCCCTTCCTTCCTTGGCGCGGTGAGACTCCTAAGTCCGATCCTCCAGAAGGCATTCAGCAACTTTACTCCATTGGCTTCCAGCTTCTCAACATGGTTGAAGAGCGTGTGTCATCAGCGATCCGTCGCGAGCGAGAAAAAGAACTCGGCGCTGAATCTATCCGCGGTCTATGGGCTCGCTCACTAAGTGAGATGAAAAAGCTCGAAATGAGCGAAGATCAGATCATTGAAGTCCTCAAGGACGTGCATGTCGAGCCAGTCTTGACTGCCCACCCGACAGAAGCCAAGCGTGCTACAGTCCGTGAGCGTCACCGTGAAATCTACCAGAACCTCGTCACTAGCGAGTACCCGAAATTCACTGACCGCGAACAGAGCCGCCTCAAAACAAAAATTACAGCAGCCCTCGAATCTCTCTGGCGCACTGGCGAAATCCACGTCACACGCCCAGACCTCAACATGGAGCTACGCAATGCTCTGTATTACCTGCGCGAGATGTTCCCATCCGTACTCAGCCGGCTCGACGGACACTTTACTGAAGCGTGGCGCGATGCTGGCTTCTCCATGGAAAAGCTTGAAAAAGCCGAAGCTACACCTCGCCTCACATTCGGTACTTGGATCGGTGGCGACAGAGACGGCCACCCACTCGTCACTCCTGAAGTAACGGAGCGCACGCTCGGAGATCTACGCAACCACGCCTTTATCCTTCTCCGCAAGGAACTCAAGGAACTCGCTTTCCACCTCACCATTTCTAGCCAGTTCCAAGAAGTCCCAGCTGACCTAGAGAGACGTATCGAACTGCTGCGTCTCGACCTTAAGGATCCAGTTTGGGCAGCTAAGATCATCGAACAAAACCGCGATGAACCATGGCGTCAGCTAGTCTACCTCATGCGTGGCAAGTTGTTCGAAACAGCCAACGGCACTGGCGGTTACCACGGCCCTGAACAATTGAGCGATGACCTAGCTTTGCTAGAGTCCACACTCAAGACCACTGGCTGTGACCATCTCATCGAGCAATACGTCACACCTATCCGTCACAAGGTAAAGACCTTCGGCTTCCACCTCGCCTCCATCGACATCCGTCAGAACTCTGAGTACCACGACAAGGCTCTCAGCCAGCTCCTATCACGCGCTAACATCGAAGACGGTGCCTGCTTCGCGGACTGGCCAGAAGACAAACGGTGCGCATTCCTCACAAAGGAACTCGAGACAACACGTCCATTCATCCACAACCGCTGCAGCGCTGGTCCAGAGGCTGACTCTGTGCTCAACAGCTACAGGGTCATTGCTAAGCAACTTCATGATTATGGCCACCACGGAATCGGTGCATTCATTGTCTCCATGACACGATCTGTTTCCGATCTCTTGGTCGTCTACGTTCTCATGCGTGAAGCTGGCCTTCTCATCAATACTGAGGACGGACTCGCCTCACCTATCGAAGTTGTCCCTCTCTACGAGACAAAGGAAGACCTCGATGCATCCGAGAGATTACTCACAGGATTCCTCGACCACCCAGTCACCATTCGCAGCTTCAAGCTACGTTTCCAAGGCGCTCAAGTATTCCAACAAGTGATGCTCGGCTACTCTGACTCCAATAAAGACTGTGGGATCCTTACTGCTGCTTGGGCTCTCCACCGCGCGGAAAAAGCAATGGTCGACGTGGCTGCTGAACGTAACGTCAAGCTCGGCTATTTCCACGGTCGTGGCGGTACTATTTCCCGCGGAGCTGGTCCTACACAGTGGTTCATGGCGGCACTTCCACACGGCTCAATGTCTGGGCATTTCCGTATGACTGAGCAGGGTGAGACAATCGCACAAAAATACGCAAACCTCTCTAATGCCACTTACAATGCTGAGCTACTCGTTGCATCCGCAGCATCTACAGCAGCACAGCACCAGTACGGCAAAAACACCGACGATCCTTGTATTCAATACGTTGCTCGCCTCGCGGAGGGTTCCGAGGACGCATATAAAGAACTCCTTCGCACTGAAGGCTTCATCCCCTTCTATCGTGAAGCAACCATCATCGACGCACTCGAGAATTCACGCATCGGCTCACGCCCAGCTCGCCGCACTGGCAAGAAAGACTTCTCGCTAGATGACCTTCGTGCCATTCCATGGGTATTCTCATGGACTCAAGCTCGCTTCTACCTCCCGGGTTGGTTCGGTACAGGTTCTGCCCTCAAGAAACTGAAAGACGAAAGCCCTCAGGAATTTGCCGAACTCAAAGAGAACCTCTCTAAGTCAATCTTCCTCACCTACGTTCTCACCAACGTAGAAACCAACCTAGCCTCAGCCAACCGCGAGCTGATGGAAAGCTACGCGAACCTCGTCACCGATGAAGCTCTTCGCGCTAAATTCATGGGAATCATCCTCAGTGAATTCGAACTCACCCGCGAACTCCTCACAGAGGTTTTCAACGGATCGTTCGAGCAGCGTCGTCCGCGCATGAGCAAGACACTTGATATTCGTGAAGAGCCACTCCAGGTGCTGCACAAGCAACAAGTCAACCTCATCACGGAGTGGCGTGCGCTCAAAGCCGCAGGTAAAGAAGAAGCCGCCGAAGAACTCTACCCTAGAATTCTTCTCTCTATCAACGCCATCTCTAGCGGCCTCCGCACCACTGGATAAGCTAGGATAAACTCTATTCAAAGGGCCCACAGCATACCAGCTGTGGGCCCTTTTTACTTGGGGGATAGGTATCTAAATCTAACCGAGAAAGATACGGAATATCAGCAAGATGAAGCAATCTGGGCCGCCACACTTACAGAGCATGCTGTAAACCTACCACTACTCATGTCGTACACAGTCGTCGCTTCATCTTACCAGCCTGAAAACTGAACACTGCTAACTGAGCACTGTACCCAAACACAATAAAGCCGAGTCCATTGCTGGGCCCGGCTTTGCTAAAAATTTGAGTAATAAACTCTTAACGGCCCTGTGAAAGGCGGTCAGCAAGAATCTTTGGTAGTCCAGCTTCGAGGATCTTCTTCTGCGTCGTCTCGATATCATACTCGAGGCGGCGGAAAGTCACGATCTTGTTGTCTGTATCGTAGATACAGTAAGATGCCTTCCACTCTCCGTCACGCGGCTGACCTACTGATCCGGCATTAATAAAATACTTCATTCCAGGCTCGATAGCTACAGAGTCTGGGCTAACTTCCTGAACGCGAGCTCCGCGAACAAAGACACGAGGCACGTGAGTGTGACCGTGGAAACAGACTTGAGTAAACTGGTATGAGAAGTTCGACATAGCATCAAACTTATTAGTGACATAGTTCCACACGTTTGGTTGATCCAGAGTGGAGTGCACTATCGTAAAATCTTCGACCTGCCGGACCATGCGCATACGAGCGAGCCAGTCACGCTGCTCAGCAGTTAGCTGGTCACGAGTCCACTGCAAAGCTTCTGCAGCAGTTGGGTTCATCATCTCCAGCGAATGCTCACCTCCAGCATCCTCATCATGGTTGCCTTTGACTACGGGACATCCCATTTCCCGAATTTTCTCAAGACATCTAACTGGGTCTGCATTATATCCAACAACGTCACCCAGGCAGACATAGCTATTACAGCCCTGCGCATCGGCATCAGCCAATACGGTCTCTAGTGCTTCCCAGTTTGCGTGAATGTCTCCGAATAAAGCGATTTTCATTATGAAATAATGGTGGTTTCCCTAGGTTTGTCGTCAAGGTAGTGAAATCAATGCACGTAAGTAGTCTAAAGGAAAAGGAAAAAATGCACGCCAGACGTTTAACTAAGCAGAAAATAACAAAACCGGCACTTGTACAAAATCTAGCGATCAACTGAGCGCATTCTCTGCAACAAATCCGCCATACCGTAGCGCGGTTTATGGGTATCACTATCACTTAGATAGTTAGCGATATGCTTGATCGCTTCAGCCCTTGATCCATATAACTGGGACATAGTCAAAGGCTGTTCGACCTTCACACGTGGGTGAAGCTGCAAAGCGCAGAGACCATTGAGTAAGGATGGGTAGCGATTTCTGGGTGATTCCTGGTAGAGAACACGGCCCAAGACGTATGCATCTTTGACTCTTTCTGGTACTCTTAACAGAGTGTAGTACAAGTCAGTACGCACTCTCTGTCTCTGTCGCGAACTCAGCTCACAATCAGTCAATATAGCTTCTAATATTTGGACCACCTTCGGGTAGTCCTCAATTTTATGCTTGCTAGACCATAGCCTAGCTCGCTCTAGCCTCAATTGCACGTTTCTAGGATTCGCTGCGATACCACGAGCGTAAAGCTCATCCCCCTTGTAAACATATTCTTTGAAGAGCGCTTTTCTCTGAAGTGGGGCGAGCTTTTCATTTTCTAAACTTGAGGCCGAGGCGTTGTATGCTAAGTGCCAAGCACCTAAATCCCAATAATAGCTATTGTAAGGGTCGAGCAACACAGTGGTATCGATCGCTTGCTCTAGTTTCTCCCAGTCTCCATTGCCATGGTACTTAGTGCTCGTGAGGGCTGTGAACGCTGCAAATATTGGACGGAGACTTCCAAAGGACGCCACAAAAGCTTTTTGGCTAAGGCTAGCCCTCGACTCCTGGTCAAACGACGGCGTGAGCAGGTGCGCCTCGGCCAGTTCCTCACTGAGCTTTTGCTCAAATGGCATGCGCAGCCAGCCCGCACAGGCGAGTACAGCTAGCACAATAAGAAGTCTAAGAGCCAACCTCATTACAGCTCCTTTCGTCTAAAGATAAACCAAGAGAGA
>NZ_JBDOPO010000145.1:0-2588 GCF_039830215.1 Rubritalea sp.
TTCGTCAGCTAGGCCCTCACAAGCCCCAGATCCATTACCTTCTACAAATGCTATCATGCGCGATACAAGCTTTACTCAATTCCCCCAAAACTAGCAACTGAAACAAGTCGTATTCCTCCGACAACTTGCATTCTGGTTCAAAATATCAATTATTGGAATCAACTACACCCCAAAGCACCCTACAGCCTTGATCGCACCTATACTCTAGAGTTCTGCGCAATATGATGCGCCATCGTTTACTACTCGGCTCGTTAGGAAATCCACCAGTAACGGATAAGAGCTATAGCATGATGCGCCTTGAACACCCTTAGCTCACGCCGAATAACTGATACGGCCAGAAAACTGGCTCTGCTAGAGCGAGTTTTTTTTTGCGGCTACAAAAAGGTGCCCAAAGCAGCCAGCCTAAGAGTCCCACTCGGTAGTCATTACAATCATGCATCTCAAGCAAAATCTGATTACTTCCGCTATCGATCAAAGCCTATCATGGTAAAGCCTAAGTCGAGCAACTTCGGCTTTAAAATCAGCATCCTCAAAGAAAACGAGAGTCAGCTTCATCAATATGACTGCAGCACTCCTAGCTCTCTTCGTCCATTCCGCATGGGCGTGGGGCACAGTGGGAACCAGCGCTGGTTTATTCCTAGCTGGCGCCACAGGCTTCTGCGGTATGGGCCTACTCCTCGCTAAAATGCCATGGAACCAAACGAGTACCAAAGCTGATGACTGTGGTGGGGGCTGAGGTTCCTAAAACGAGGGCTATGCGTGATATAGCCTCTCCATTAGCCATCTAGGCTACACATCTCACTCCTGCTCTAAGTCATTTAGAGTTGCGTGTATTTCACTCTAGAATCAAATAAAATAGCACAGCTGTAACTTTAGATTGCCATCTAACCTTATCCCTGTTTCCTTGATAGGTGATGACAACAGCCAAACCCACCCGCCACCGTGCGTTGACCAAATGGGTCAACAAAATGATCGACCTCTGTGAACCTAAAGACATTCATTGGTGTGACGGCTCACAAGACGAATGGAACCAACTTTCAAACGAGTTGGTTGACAAAGGCACTCTCATTCGTCTCAACCCTGAAAAACGCCCCAATAGCTTCCTCGCCCGGTCCTCCCCGTCTGACGTGGCTCGGGTCGAAGAGCGGACCTTCATCTCCACCAAACGTAAGGACCAAGCGGGACCAACCAACAACTGGTGTGAAGATGCCGAAATGAAGAAAATCATTCTCGAAAAATTTAAAGGTGCGATGAAGGGCAGAACGATGTACGTCGTGCCGTTCTGCATGGGGCCTCTGGATTCACCTCTTGCCAAGATTGGTGTCCAAGTCACAGATTCCGCATACGCTGTACTCAACATGCGCATCATGACACATATGGGAGCACATGTGTTAGATCGTCTCGAAAAAGAATCATTCGGAGAAATTGCATCCCGCCGCACTAGGCCTGGATTTTTCATCCCCTGCCTTCACTCAGTAGGCTCTCCTCTAGAAGAAGGCCAAGAAGATGTCCCCTGGCCATGCAACGACGAAAAATACATCGTTCACTTTGTTCGCTCACGTGAGATTGCATCCTATGGGTCTGGCTACGGTGGCAACGCATTGTTGGGTAAAAAATGCTTAGCACTCAGAATAGCCTCTAACATCGCACGCGAACACGACTGGATGGCCGAACACATGTTAATTTTAGGCCTAGAGTCTCCAGAAGGAGAAAAGACCTATATCACAGGAGCTTTCCCATCAGCCTGCGGGAAAACCAATCTTTCGATGCTAGTTCCACCTGAGCAATACCGCAAAGCTGGTTGGAAAACAAGCATTGTCGGTGACGACATTGCTTGGCTCTGGCCACATGAGGACGGAAAGCTCCACGCCATCAACCCTGAAACTGGCTACTTTGGTGTGGCTCCTGGCACCTCCTATGATTCGAACCCGAATGCAATGGAATCGATGAAGGAAAACTGTATCTTCACTAACGTAGCACTCACTGACGACGGAGATGTTTGGTGGGAAGGTATCGACGGCGAAGAGCCCGCACACCTCATCGATTGGCAAGGTAACGACTGGACCCCTGCTGAAGGTAGGAATGGAGTCAAAGCTGCCCACCCCAATGCTCGGTTCACTGCTCCCGCACACCAATGCCCCACGATTGACCCCGAGTGGCAAAACCCAGAAGGTGTACCTATTTCAGCTATCGTCTTTGGAGGTCGTCGCAAGACGACAATGCCACTGGTTTATCAAGGTTTCAACTGGCCTCATGGAGTTTACATCGGAGCTACTATGGGCTCAGAAACCACTGCAGCCGCGGCAGGAACAATGGGGGTTGTTAGGCGGGACCCAATGGCCATGCTTCCGTTCTGTGGATACAACATGGGCAACTACTTCACCCATTGGTTAGCTATGGGTAAGAAGATCGAAAACCTACCGAAGATGTTCCATGTGAACTGGTTTAGACTCGATGAAGATGGTAATTTCCTATGGCCTGGATTTGGCGAAAACATGCGTGTGTTAGAGTGGGTTGTTAACCGCTGTAAAGGGCGTGCACTAGGCCACGAAACAGCAATCGGCTGGGTTCCAAGGCGCGAAGAAATG
>NZ_JBDOPO010000276.1:0-553 GCF_039830215.1 Rubritalea sp.
GTGGTCATCAGTCGGTGTGCTTTACGTTATGCAAAAAAATCTCACCAGACTCCACCGCTACACTAAAACAACAACACACTAAAAACATGACTCCATTTCTCCTATTTCTTGCAATTATGATCATTCTCTACGCAGCACTTGCGGTATTCGGAGGTTTTCGCAAACAACTCAAATCCGCCCTGACGTGGATTGGTATCTCAATTGTTGTCCTCTTGAGTGTGTTGTCAGTTTGCTACATCGCACAAGACCTTCTCCCAAGGCTTTACGAAGTCTCAAGGCTCTTGAGCGGCTCCTTTTCGTTTATTGCATTGATAATTGGATTCTATAAAGTCGGCAGTCCTGCCAAGAGAATCCAAGAGGCATAACAAGACGAGACACAGCAACCGCCACTAGCCGTCTTGTCGGCAACGTCACCCGTAATATGAACCTCAATCCCCGTCTCAGCGTGCGCCCCCGCTAGTGGCGGCGCGTGCTCTTTAACGTTAGCCAAGAAATGAAAACATTCACAAAAATTTGTTTAGGATTAGCCTCAGGGTCAATGGTGGCATTGATT
>NZ_JBDOPO010000276.1:563-2584 GCF_039830215.1 Rubritalea sp.
GCGCGTGCTCTTTAACGTTAGCTGAAAATATGAAGACCGATAAAGAACATTCATTCCCTTGGTGGGTAATACCCCTTATGTTGCTCGCTTCGTTTAGTTATGAAAGCCATAGCGAAGATGGATCTAGCTTGTCATTTAACGGAACAGGCTCAGCCCTGCTAGTAATTGGAATAGTATCCCTTGTTATGGTGTTTCAAGTCACCAAGCGGATACAAGCTGCATTGAAAGCCCATAAATTAATTGATCGCATCCCTCGCAGTAGATTCTGGCCTTTACTTCCTTTTTCCATTATTTTTCCAGCTATTGGTTACCGTGCGATCTCAGAAAGCGGCTTTAAGTCTAAATTTACTGATGAGTATTTGCATCACTGGGATTTTAGATGGGGAGGGGCTGATCTACACATTTGGCTGATCGTAGGTGTTCTAGTTATTATTTTTTTACACACTGTGATTTTAACTTTAGCTGAGATCGAACGCACAGCCAAAAACAGCTAACAAGTCGGCGCACACCAACCCGCTACACGCTGAATAGCCAGATTTTATGGTGAATTTAACCTTCAACCCCTTCGTCGAAGATCGCCCCCAGTAGCGGGTGGGTGGCCTTTGCGTTATGCAAAAATAAAATAATGAATAATAAAGAAAATCGTTCAATGAAACATGACGAATTGGTTGAGGCCTGTAGGTCAGCAGCTGCAAAGTTGGACCACAGGGAAGTCGGACGCGCATTTGTTGCCAGTTTTTCGACTAGAAGACTCGATTGGCGCGGTGTGCTTTCCTGCTATGCAGTTTGCCGTCAGCTAGCTAATCATGAATTTATCCAATCACCGATTTTTGGCGGCGGCAAGCGTGGGAGCTGTTCGATTTGCGGTCTTGCATCGCCTGAATTTGATATCAATGTTAGTGGAAGAGTTCTGGAAAGCAATCTGGGGCGGGCCTATTACATAGAGAGCTCTTTGACCTCACTTGAGCAATTTGCATTGGCAGAAAAACCTAATCCCACAAATGAAGATATCGAACTCTTTATGGAAACGATTAATCGACTTAGAAACCGCGATGAAACAAAGCTGGGTCAGTTACAAAAGCTGATTCAAGGCTTATTCCCCAGCAACAAATATGAACGGGAAGACATTTTGGGCTCTTTGGCACTCGCTGGTATTTTCAAACTGGATGCGGCCTCATACATGGATAGTTGGGTTACATATGACGTCCGTGAATCCGTGATGCCATCACACTTTTATGCAAAGGATTCACCACACCCTTTACGACATTATAAGTCCACAAGTTCGCTGGATGAAAAGGCGATAACGTTTTGGTTCGCAGACTTAACTCAACAACAATTAAATAAAGGCTGCACTGGTGCATAACAAACGGATCAACCTAATAGCATCCATTCGCTGCGCTCACTCCAGCTATAGGTTATCCTGGACGTTCGCCAGAAAATGATCGTAAGAGTAAAGACCCCAGCTTTCATTGTGACTTGCGTGATCATCGCTATGGGGATCTTCGCGTTGATGTCGCAATCTTCTTCCTTATCTGGAGCACTCTTTTTTACGCCGTTCGCATTAGGTCCGCTCTTTATATCCCTCTTCGTAGCTTCTATTACTCCAATTAGAACTTCTCAAATCATACTTATTGTAGGTTCAATTCTGTATGCTGCTTGGTTTGCATTTGTGTTTCTTAGTGCTTTTTATTGGCATATTGACGCTCAGAGCGCAATAGCCCTAATTTTTATCGGGATCTATTCCTTGCCTTTAATGATTCCTGTTTGGCTAATTGCATTTTCGCTAAACAGACGTAATAATAACAACAGCGAACAAGGCAGCGCACACCAATCCACTACCCGCTGAGAGTCGAAGTCTGAATGAAAATTATAAACTTTAACCTGAAATCAAAGCTCGCCCTCCGGTAGTGGATGGGTGGCCTATACGTTCTGCAAAAAAAACAAATCATGGATACAAGCGATAAGAAGTTTCTAGCGAGGATAGCTCTAATCTTATTCATCAGTGGACTGACAATTCCTTT
>NZ_JBDOPO010000251.1:0-11349 GCF_039830215.1 Rubritalea sp.
GAAGAAACACATCACTGCGTAATCCTAATTCCTCAGCAACATAGGAACTAAGCCCTGGACATAAAAAACCAGTACACGAGCATAGAAGTAGAGCGTCTACCTGACCCGGAGCAATCCCAGATTTAGCCAACGCCTTTCGCACTGCGTCAGAGGCCAAAGCCGGCGCTTCTTTTTCGTACGCTTGGTTGAGTTCTTGCGCATCACGACTCCACGCCAGTTCTAATGAATCGACACAAAAATGGCGCTTATTTATCCCACTGTTTCCAGATAAAACTTTTTCAAGTAACCAACGCGAGCGTTTATTCAGCTGCCCCCAAAAAGGAGCACCACGCATAGCGCTGAGACACTCAGCCTGAGTGTATGAATATTCGGGAAATGCGCTGGCGACTGAGAGTAGTTTCATGGTGTACGGAGTTGGGTGAATAAAAAGGGAATGGGAAGTAGATTGTGTTTTGAAAGCTGCTTGAGAGATGCTATTCCAACGCGGTTAAACATCAATGGGTGAATACCTGCCGCTAATGCCGTACGCTTACCAAACTGAGACTTCAGCTTACGATGATAGTCAGCGAGGGCTGTATCCCACGCTATTTCACCCATTGAGTAGGCTAATAACGGCCCCAAAGCGAAGGCACTAGACTCCAGTGCCATACTCATCCCGTTACCCGTAAAAGGCGGAATCAAATACCGCGCATCTCCGACACTGAAACCTTTTTGCGCTTCTTGCTGACCTAAAGCAAAGCCTGCAGTCGCAGAAAATGAGGAACCATCAGACTCTAACTGATTCAGGATGTCGGCTAGATACCCCAATCCTGCACTCCTGAGATAATTAAAAAATAACTGTCTCCCTTTCCCCTTAACCTGAGAATTGATTTGAAAAAGACCACAAGCATTCACTCTTCCATTAGAGACCTCACAAAGCCCAACGTAACCCATTTTACCCAAATGCATTTCGAGGCCATTTAAATCATCCTTTAAAAAATGCAACTTGAGGCCGATCCATTCTTTTCGGCCGGATTTTATCTTACCGCTAGCGCTAACAAATCCCTCACCATAATCCGATTTCATCCGTGACTTGGTATGTAGCTGCCCTCCTAATTTTTGAAAGTGGTCGGCAAGTCTTTTATCTAACACATATCTAGAAATTCCTCTGGCTGATTGCGGCATCACTTTATCGATAGCCACTTCACCATCCACCCACCACCTTAATCTTTGGTGTATTTTGGCATCTTCTAGGCAGTTTTGAATACCCAAGGTCTCTAGGACTGAATTTTCCACACCACAGATAAACTCCCCACAAACCTTATGTTGAGGGTAGACTCCCCTCTCATACAACTTGACTGGAACCCCATTCTTACGCAGCGCAATCCCCAAAGAGAGCCCAGCTAATCCACCGCCTGTTATTTGAATCTTCTTCATTCAGCTTTGCTGCGTATCCCCCCAAAAAAACCCACCGTTTCACTCCATTCAAAACCGTTGGATAACAGCTCCGGTAATTCCCCTTCACGAAAGCCTGCACGAATACTAACTACCATGTCATAACGAGTCACGCGCCCAACAAAGAGATAGATCAATCGAGCCCAAAACAATGCAAAAGCACTGCGGGACGGCTCGGCAAATAACAAGGCTTTAGCCCCCAAAAAACGCGTCCCCAATGTTAATAATGCCTCTTTATCCAAATGATGCAGAAACAGATTCGCTACGACTACAGTGTTAGGTCCGACAGAGTATTCCTCGCTCAACACATTTGCTTCAATCCACTCAACTCCTCCGTTTACTCTCTCTGTCGACCTAACCTGATCAACAGCAAGCACTCGAACTGCAGGAAAGGCCAATTTAATAGCGCAAGAAAGGAGCCCTTCTCCAGCCCCCAATTCAACCACACACTCCACACCTTCTAGCTTCTTTAGCTCTCTTAAGATCCAAGCCTCGCCACCCATCATTGTGTTAATAAAACGTAAATCAGCACGACTCCGTTTCGCCTCAGGGTCTTCTGGGCTGAGCGAGTCTAATATCTCAGGTTCAACTATACGCATCATCAATTTAAGACAGAATTACCCCAACTAGAAAAAAGGCAATCGAATTCACTTTTCGCTGTGACAGTAATCTTGCAGGAGCCTAACCTCTAACCATGCATCTCTTAGCATTTCTCACTATTGCATTCACCGTATTACTCTTTTCATCCTGTGGCTCATCCTCTGGACACAGCGGCTACATAAATCGTTCGTATTTCATTCGCGGTCAGCATTACCAACCAATGTCAGTGAACCAAGCGCTCAACTATAGTGAAGTCGGCGAGGCATCTTGGTACGATGAATCAAAGTGGTTTGGATTTAAACGTGGGAACACATCCTTAGGAGAAAAAGTCCAGCCATGGCACATCTCAGGAGCCCATAAAACCCTTCCACTCCCTTGTGAAGTAGAGGTCACTAACTTGCAAAATGGAAAGTCTATCAAAATGCGACTCAACGACCGCGGTCCCTTCATCCTCGGCCGTATTATCGATGTCACTCCTCGTGCTGCTAAAAAACTAGACTTCCATCAAGACGGCCTGACAAAAGTCAGAGTCGAAGTCATTAGTGTCGGCGATGGAAAGCACAAACGTAAAGCTAAGCGTAAAAAACGTTTCCTCTTTTTCTAGACACAGAAAAGTATGACTCAAATCGCACTATGACATTTTTCCGTTCCCTGCTATGAGCAAGGAACTATGGTAAAACAAGAGCCTAAAGAAGTCCGCGTATTCGCCCCAGCAACCGTTGCCAACGTAGCATGCGGGTACGACGTCCTCGGCTTCGCCATCAACGCCCCTGGTGACGAAGTTGTAGTAAGACATTCCAACAAACCAGGTCTCCGAATTACCAAGATCACGGGGGATGACGGCAAACTCCCCAAAACCGTCGAAGGCAACACCGCGGGTGTCGCAGCCCTCGACCTCTTGCGCCACCTAGGCATGAGCGATCGCGGTATCGAGATGGAAATCCACAAGAAGATGCCCTTCGGTTCTGGACTAGGTTCCTCAGCCGCATCGGCAGTTGCGGGCGTCTATGCAGTCAACAAGCTCATTGGTGAGCCACTTTCGAAAAGGCAACTTCTACCTTTCGCTATGACCGGTGAAGCAAGTGCTGACGGAGCATACCACGCAGACAACGTTGGCCCCTCACTACTCGGCGGCATCGTCTTCATCCGCTCAAACCAAGAGCTCGATATTGCAGAAATTCCTGTTCCTAAGGAACTCTACGCAGCAGTGGTTCACCCAGATATCGAGATACTAACGAAGGTTGCTCGTGAGATTCTCCCTGCTGAGATCCCACTCGAAAATGCTACCCAGCAGATTGGTAACCTCGGTGGCCTCATTTGCGGTTTAATCCAAGAAGACTATGGCATGATCTCACGCTCCATCCATGACGTAATCGCTGAGCCTCGCCGCCAGAAGTTGATTCCTGAGTTCTACGCAGCAAAGCGTGCCGCCATATCCAATGGAGCTTTAGGCTTCTCTGTATCAGGCGCGGGCCCATCTGTCTTTGCCCTATGCGAAGGTGAGGCTACAGCCAAAAAAGTTGCGGCTGCTGTATCCGATGTTTTCACCAAAACAGGACTCAATAATCAACCACACGTTTCGCCAATCAACCAACAAGGCGTGCACGTCATTTCCTAACTTTCAGCCTAAAATGCAATTTTACTCAACAAACAACAAAGACCTCCGAGTCGATCTAAAAGAAGCTGTTATCCGTTCACTACCAGCGGATAATGGTCTATACATGCCAGAAAAAATCTCGCCTCTCCCTGCTAGTTTCTGGGACACATGGCGCGACATGAGCCTGTCGGAACTGGGCTTCCACGTGGCGAAACAAATTCTAGGCGACAGCATCCCAGCTGGCGCCCTGCGCGAGATTGTGGACGAGTCAATCAACTTTGATGCTCCGATTGTCACCATAGCCCCACGCACCCACGTGCTGGAGTTATTCCACGGTCCCACATTAGCATTCAAGGACTTTGGGGCTCGTTTTATGGCTCGTGTTATGTCCTATCTGACTCAAGGAGATAACTCTTTACTTACCGTATTAGTGGCGACATCAGGCGACACTGGTGGAGCTGTCGCATCAGCTTTCCATAATGTGGAAGGCACACGGGTGATCATCCTGTACCCCAAAGGCGGCGTATCCGAACTCCAAGAAAAACAACTCACCACACTAGCTGGTAATATCACAGCTCTAGAAGTGAATGGTAGCTTTGACGACTGTCAGGCCATGGTTAAAGCAAACTTCCTCGATCGCGATTTGATGGAGAAGCATAACCTCACCAGTGCCAACTCAATCAACATTGCTAGACTGATCCCGCAGGCATTTTACTACTTCAATGCCGCCCGTCAACTTGAGGAAGGAACTGAACCCGTGTTTGTCATCCCAAGTGGTAACTTTGGCAACCTCACCGCAGGCTTGCTAGCTCAGCGTCTAGGCCTCCCCGTCCGCCACTGGGTCGCTGCCACCAACATAAACGACACAGTTCCTCGCTACTTATCAGACGGCAATTACGAACCACTCCCATCCACTCCAACCATTTCAAATGCTATGGACGTAGGAGCTCCGTCAAACTTCGCTCGCATGAAAGACCTGTTTTCAAACAATTGGGAATCCATGCGTGAGAATATCTCTGGCCTCGCCTTCGATGACGAAGAAACTCGCGCGGCAATCAACACTGTGAAACAACAAACTGGATACCTCATTGACCCACATGGCGCCGTTGGTGTTCTCGCTGCTGAGATTTGGCATGAAGCCTCACCGGATGATGAAACCATCATCTTAGAAACTGCTCACCCATCGAAATTCCTCCCCACCATGGAGGAAGAACTAGGAAAGAACTCAATTGAAATCCCCGAGCGGCTCGCCTGCTTAGCCGAACTACCCAAAGTAGCTCACCCAGTTAGTAACGATCCAAAGGAAATTCAGAAGTTTCTCTAATTATTAAAGCTCAGTCAAAAATGACTGAGCTTTTTTATTTCTTACTCCAGTTTTCCGAGCAAAATAACCAAATCAACTGAACCAAAAAAGATTTTTCCTAATACATGAAAAAAATACTCATCACTGGAGGTGCAGGATACATAGCCTCTCACACAAACCTTGAACTGCTCAAAGGTGACTTCGAACTCGTCTTGATCGATAATTTCTGCAATTCGTGCGCCGAATCTATCAAGCGCATCGAGGAACTGAGCGGGAGAACAGTAAAATTTCACCAAATAAACCTGATGGATACCCAAGCTCTAGATGCTGTTTTCACTCTGGAACCAGACATTGACTCCGTCATCCACTTCGCAGCACTAAAGGCCGTTGGCGAGTCCGTAGAAATTCCACTAGCATACTACACAAACAACATTACCGGCTCACTAAACCTCTACCAAGCGATGAAGAACCACGGTGTGCGTAAAATAGTGTTCAGCTCCTCCGCCACAGTCTACGGCGACCCTGTAACCATCCCAGTCACTGAAAACGCCCCAGTACAGGCCACAAACCCCTACGGGCAAACCAAAGCAATGATGGAGCAAATCCTCATAGACACTGCCCACGCCGAGAACTGGGACATCGCAATTCTTCGCTACTTCAACCCAGTCGGAGCCCACGAATCCGGCCGCATCGGAGAAGATCCTAGCTACCCAAACAACCTCCTGCCTTTTGTTAGCCAAGTTGCTGCGGGCATCAGAGAAAAAGTCGTCATCTTCGGTGACGACTGGGACACCCCAGATGGCACTGGCGTGCGCGACTACATCCACGTCGTCGATCTAGCCAAAGCGCATGTTAAATCTATAGAGAAGTTAGCCTCCAGTAAAGGTGTGCACATATACAACATCGGAACAGGCAGAGGCTACTCAGTCCTCGAAATGGTTAAAGCCTTTGAAGATGCTTGCGGGCACTCAATAGCCTACCAAGTCGGCCCCCGTCGCAGTGGTGACATTGCAGAAGTCACTGGTGACACTAATAAAGCCGAAGCTGAACTCGGCTGGACAGCAGAACTTGGACTCAAACACATGGTAGATTCAGCCTGGAAATGGCAATCAATGAATCCAAATGGATACAAAAAAATCTCAACTAGCTAACTATTAAAAATTTAACTCGACGATAATTGAATCGAAACCAATATAGGTATATGTGCCCCCCGACACTCAGGCCATTTCACACAAACACGTTTGCGCCGAGGAGGCCTCGGACTGAGCTGCCTTTTCCACCTTACTGAGCCTCTATAAAAGTCGATCCGCTCCCATCATAACCTCATCCTTCTAGCCAGCGGATGGAGTCACTCAGAATGTCATTCCTATGGTGAAGGAAAAACTTCTATTTCAGAACCTACCTTCTTGAAAACGGTAAACTCAACCACTTGGGAGTATACCCGCTCAGAGTGTTCCATTTGCGACATGTGCGATATACAGCTCGGCCACGCCACCACTCAAGCCCATACCGCTATGAGCACCAACTTGGTAAAAATCAAGGCAGTTTTGACTTAGCTATTCGAGCCAAGAAATTTCGCATAGCATCTTCTTTGCCTTCGATACACTCAAGCAGCTTCAGCTGAGTTCTACAACGGTCGATATTCTGAGACTCATATGCAGTCTTAAAGTAAACGTCGCCTTCTAGGTAATCAGTGAGGAAACGTATACCGGTTTCTAAGGTGATGACTTTTCCTCCCGTCACTAGATTTGCAATCTCATTTGGAGTCAAGCAATCACAACCATCAAGGTAACCTTCAGCCAAGGCCTCAAACATAGGCATACGCATCTCTACCTTATTCAAGTCTTTTTCATCTTCCGCTGCGGGGCTGGTAGCTGTCCGAACTAGGTCACCGAAGTCATACGAAGATAAGCCTGGCATGACTGTATCCAGATCGATAACGCACACTGCCTCATCAGTCTCTGAGTCCATCATCACATTATTTAATTTAGTATCATTGTGAGTGATTCGCTGCGGCAACTCTCCAGCCTCGAGCTGATTCACTAAACTAGAGCACAGAGCTTCACGCTTCTTAACAAATGCTACCTCATCTCGTACCGACTCAAGTCTCCCCTCTGGATCAGCTTCAATAACTTGCATAAGCTTTGCAAATCGACGCGGCGTGTTGTGGAAGTCTGGAATGGTCTCCAATACATCTTCGGCAGGTATGTCTGAAACTAAATCTTGGAAAGAACCAAAAGCACGAGCAGCTTGGTATGCTTGATGAGAGGTTTCCACAATATCATAGGTATGGCAACCTTCGATGAAATTGTAGCATCGCCAGATTTCTCCACCTTCTCCCTTTACGTAAGATCTCCCACCTTTAGCTGAGTATAGATTGAGCGTTTGCCCCCCCAAGTCCCGTCTCGCGCGCAAAACCTTTCTGTTGATGTGTCGTGTCACACACTCCACGTTGTGCATCACAGCAAGCGGGTCGGTAAATACATTTTCGTTTATAAGCTGAAAAATATACCGCCGTCTCTCGCCGCTATCAAGCGCGTAAGTCGCAATATATGTCGTATTGATATGACCTGATTTTATCTCATTCCCCCCCACAAAATAGCCAGAGATAGCGAACTTCTGGCTGATTGCTTTAATGGTTGAATTAAGGGTATCTGACAAGGGTGTGCTATGGCTCAAAATAAATACAGAAGTTGTATGCTGAGCCACCATTTGAAACTGATTCATGCAAAGCTTCAACTCAAAACATATGAAAGAAATAGGGAGAGAACAAAGAAGGCTAATCTCGCGTACCTATTCTGTGTGACAAGCCCCCCCAGACAATTGAGCATACTCCAACTACAAAAAATGAGTAAATGAAAACAATGAGTCTCCGCAGAAAACATAGCAAAAATCCTCAAACTCCACCTCGTTGAGCAGGTGCCGCACCCTCGGGCTTGCGAACACTTAAAAATCAGTCAGAACACGTCCTACAGCTGCCAAAAGAGAAAGCGCCGAGTCTATTAGCTCCATCTAGGCTTGAACCATGCCCAGAGTAAAAAAAGGACGACGTTCGCTGAATTCACACCTGTCAAATAAATAAGGGGTACAGCTAAATGGCTGTACCCCTTTCCCTCATAAAAAAGTTACACCTCCCAATGTAACTTCCTAGAAAATGGTGGGCAGAGAAGGATTCGAACCTTCGTACACTTACGTGAGCAGATTTACAGTCTGCCGCCTTTAACCACTCGGCCATCTACCCATCGTAGAAATTTTAGAATCACGTATGATTCTGCGGTTAGCACCCCTTTCGAGGGCGGGGAACTTCTAGGACGATCCCCAGAGTTCTGCAAGCTAAAAAGATATCTTTTCACGAATTATTTTTCTCGGTTATTGATTCCGAAGAATTTGTGGGTGTAACTTAAGAAGTAATGCAGCCAACGTCAGATACAACAAAAAACAACATCCAATTGATAGCCAACAGATTAGGTTTTTCTGACTGCAAGATAGCTCGAGTCAAGCGTGCCACGCATGCCGATCGCTACCTTGACTGGGTTGAGCAAGGCTGCGCTGGAGAGATGGTGTGGCTGGAGAGAAATAAAGACAAAAGAGTGCATCCTGGCCAAGTTTTACAGGGGGCTCAGTCAATTATTACTCTCGCATTCAACTATTTCCCAGGCTCACAAGCCGATGACTCTGACTATAAAATTGCTCGCTACGCATGGAATGAGGACTACCACGACCTCATTGAGGAAAAACTAAAGGATTTCGATTTGGCATTAGCCGACATGGGCGGCAAGCAACGCTACTATGTTGATACAGGCCCTATACTAGAAAGAGATTTCGCAAGCGATGCAGGACTTGGTTGGAATGGCAAATCCACGGTACAAATTCACAGAGAGTTCGGGACATGGTTCTTCATTTGCGAACTGATCACCACCTTAGCAATACAACCTGATAATCCACTACCTGACCACTGTGGGAAATGCACTCGCTGCATCGACAACTGTCCGACCCAAGCAATCACAGGCCCCCGAGAAATGGACGCTCGCCGTTGCATCTCCTACCTCACAATCGAACACGCAGGCGCCATTCCTATAGAGTTACGCTGCCTCATGGGCGACCGCATCTATGGGTGCGATGTCTGCCTTGAGGTCTGCCCTTGGAACAAGTTTGCCAAATTAAGTAGAGAAACCAAGCTACATGCGCGTATGTCTATTTTTGACCATAAGTTGAGAGACTTTCTCAATATGGATAGCAATTCATTCCGTAAAACCTTCGCTAAATCCCCAATTAAACGCATAAAATACAATCGATTCATTCGTAATGTCTGCGTGGCAATTGGCAATACAGGAACGACAGACGACATTGAGCTACTAAAACCCTACGCTACTGGCGATGACCCCCTCATCGCCGAGCACGCGCAATGGGCTATATCTGAACTACAAAACAAAAGTAACTAGATTGCTACTTCTTTATTTGTAAGTCACCCATCGCCCACTGTATACCATTGAGATAAATACTCATGACCTTAGGATTCCAGTAGATATGCTCGTTATGACCCAACGAACAATAGAACACTCTGCCCTTTCCGTAGGATTTCGTCCACCCAACTCCGAAGTCGCCATCCTTACGCTTTACCCCCTTGACCTTCATATTAGATTTCTCAGTGTCTAAGCGTAGAAGCATGTCGAGTTCCTTACTATTATAAGGTTCTTTAAGCTGGTAAATCTCCTCCTTAAAGGATAGGGATTCCTCCCCCATCGAAGCCACAATAGGATTACCTTTCGCAGACTCATCCACTTTGATAACCACATCGGTTTTAGATGTCCAGGGATGACCGTCGAAGTAACCTCCAAGCATCACGCCATATTCTGACCACTTATAGAAGGTGTCCGACGCTGCATGGATACCAACAAAGCCTCCGCCGCTCTTTATGAATTCCAGCAGGTTATTCTGCAAACGCTTTTCTCTCCGATCCACCTCTAACCTCTCCTCTTTACTGAGAGTCACCCCTTTCACTAACTTGGGTTGGAATACCTCATTTGTTGTATTCAAAAAGCAAATGGCATCAAACTTCTCAATCTCATTTTTCTCAAAATTTGAAAGCTCATCACTCACCACAACTTCAAATGCCCCAGTTTCCTCCCCCAGCATCTTCAATGCCTTTTTCCCCAGATCAATAGAGCGATGACGGTATCCACGAGTCACCGAAAACACCAAAAGCTTTCTACTTTCCTTAGGCTGAACCACATCTTTCGGTAGAGCTAATTTTACTTTTTCGATTTTGGAAAGCGGAGCATGAGACTTCGAGTCTTTTGCGTTGAGCGCCACTAGTCCAGTCGTGGCTACTGACACAGCCATTAGTAGAGGTAAACTTTTGAATTTCATAGTCTACTCTGTTAGTTTATTTTTTAACAAACCTCCAGACCTAAACAAAAAAAATGACACTCTAACTAAAGAGTGCCATTTTGAAATTTTTAGTAATTCTTAGCAGGATTAATGAGCGCGACAGAATTCCTCAAAGCGGGAAACGCCCTCATTGAGTACATCAAGAGTCGTGCAGTAACTAATGCGAATACAATTGTCATTACCGAACGCAATACCTGGAACTGCAGCAACACGGTAGCGGTTGAGTAATTTATCACAGAGATTAACCGACTTCATACCGAGCTTCTCACAGTTCACGAAGAAGTAGAATGCTCCTTCAGGCTCAACGATACTGATGTTCGGGATAGCTTGAAGACGCGCCAACATAAACTGACGACGAACATCGTACTCAGCACGAAGATCATCAACAAAAGTACTCTTCTGCTCAAGTGCTGCTAGTCCACCATACTGAGAGAATGTACAAGCATTAGAAGTCGTGTGTCCTTGAATCTTACTAATTGCATCAGCGATTGGCTGAGGCGCTGCGATCCAACCTAAGCGCCAACCTGTCATTGAGTAAGCCTTTGAGAAACCTCCCACTGTGATTGTGAGGTCATAGAGCTCCTTACTCAGCGAAGCGATGCTGACATGCTTAGCTTGATTATATATGAGATGCTCGTAGATCTCATCAGATAAGATAACAATGTCTTCAAGTAGTGCAACATCACCGAGAGCCTTAAGCTCTTCAGCAGTGTAGACTGCTCCAGTAGGGTTACCTGGGGAGTTGATTATGATCATTTTTGTCAGGCCTGTCATGTTGTCTTCGAACTCCTCAGGAGTCAGCTTCCAACCATTTTCTTCCTTAGTTTCGACGATCACTGGAACTCCACCGGCCAGACGTACCATTTCAGGGTAGGATACCCAGTAAGGAGCAGGGATGATAACTTCGTCACCTTCTTCCACCATTGCGACGATAGCATTCATGCAGGAATGCTTCGCTCCACTGTTCACTACAACCTGACGAGCACTGTAATCGAGTTTATTCTCTTTCTTGAGCTTCGCTGAA